>CAIYXE010000032.1 GCA_903930095.1 uncultured Hyphomicrobiales bacterium | reverse complement strand
TGGCTCATGCCTACGGGGTGTCGCAGCCGAAGGAAACCTTTGCGTTCAGGGTCGGTGGCATGGTGGCGACATTCACGATGATGGGGGCCGCGGCGGCTGCCTGCATCTTCGGGGCGGTGGCGAACATCATGGCGCATTGAGGCCTAGCCTCATATCTGCCGGAGCAAGTGTTCCGGCCCACGGGAAAATCGTCTGACGGCGAGTGGATAACAGAGCCGTGTGACGACGCCATGACCACGCAGTCCGATTACAGTCTTGCCGGCCTCGACTGACGGCGCTTGATCGCCGGTGCGGGATGAGGATCGGCGAGCGCCACCTCAGCGCGCCGTGTAGCCGCCGTCGATGACGATCTCGGCGCCGGTCACGAATTTCGCCTCCTCCGATGCCAGCCAGACCACCGCCCAGGCGATGTCGTCGGGCTCTCCCATGTGGCCGATGGGGTGCAGGGCACCTGCTGCGGCCTTCGCGGCCTCGAGGTCGTCCGAGGTGGCGCGCAGGTGGTTCTCCACCATGGGCGTCCAGATATAGGCGGGGTGGATGGAATTGACGCGGATCTTCTCCGCCGCATAGGTGATCGCGTCGTTCTTGCTCATCAGGCGGACCGCGCCCTTCGAGGCGTGATAGGGCGCGATGCCGCCGATGCCGATCAACCCCGCGATTGAGGAGAGATTGACGATCGAACCGCCGCCCGCCGTGCGCATGTGCGGAATGGTGTGCTTGGTGGCGAAGAACACGCCCTTGACGTTCACCGCCTGCACGCGGTCCCACTCCGCCTCGCTGACATCGGCAGTAGGCTCTGGCGAGCCCGAGATGCCCGCATTGTTCACCAGAACGTTCAACCCGCCGAAACGCGCGGCCACGGCATCGATGGCGGACTTGACTGCCTTCTCGTCCGTCACGTCGAGCGTCCAGAAGGCCGCTTCGAGGCCGCGCGCGGCAAGCTCCGCGGCGAGCGCCCGGCCTTCCGCCTCCTGCACGTCGAGGACCGCGACCTTCGCCCCCTCCTCCGCCATGCGGATCACGCACGCGCGCCCGATGCCCACGGCGCCGCCAGTAACGGCGGCAATCTTTCCGGATAGCCTGTTCATGCCACGTCTCCCTTTGCTGGACGGGGTTCAGTCTCGCTGACATGAGCCCGCCCGGCCTTGCGGAGGATCAAGCCCGAACCTTACGTTACGTTTTCTTCAAGTTCCGGCGTGGCCCCCAGGCATTGCCCGAGGACAGGGCATGAGTCCCGCGCTTGCTTGTGTTAGCGATTATCGCAACGCAGCATTGCATTGCAGCGCAAGATCGCGCGGCAAGCACCGAAAGGCTCCGGCAATGACAGAAATACGCGCAGCGAAGCGGAAGCCCGTTCCCGTCGATTTCGCCCTGCAGGGCGGCGGATCGCACGGGGCCTTCACCTGGGGTGTGCTGGACCGCCTGCTGGAGGAACCCTGGCTCAGCATCGAGGCGATCTCCGGAACCTCGGCAGGCGCGATGAACGCCGCCGTGCTGGCCGACGGCTGGCTGAAGGACGGCGCCGAGGGGGCAAGGGCCGCGCTGGCCGCCTATTGGCGCCGCGTTTCCGATGCGGCGGCCTTCAGCCCCTTCCAGCGGACGCCGATGGACAAGCTCATGGGGCGCTGGTCGCTCGACCACTCGCCGGCCTTTCTGGCCATGGACCTGTTGACGCGCGTGGCATCGCCCTACGACCTCAACCCGATGGGATACAATCCGCTGAAGCCGATCCTCGAGGAGAGCATCGACTTCCCAGCGCTGGCGCGGTCTCCCATCAAGCTCTTCGTCACCGCCACCAACGTGCGCACCGGGCGCGGCCGCATCTTCCGCAATGGCGAGATCACGGCAGACGTTCTGCTCGCCTCGGCCTGCCTGCCGACCATGTTCCAGGCGGTCGAGATCGGGGACGAGGCCTATTGGGACGGCGGCTATGCCGGGAACCCCACCCTGACGCCGCTTATCCGCGAGAGCACCGCGCGCGACGCGATCCTCGTCCAGATCAACCCGCGCGAACGCGCCGACGTGCCGCGCAGCGCCGCGGAGATCCTGAACCGGCTGAACGAGATCTCCTTCAATTCCTCGCTGATGAAGGAATTGCGCATGATCGCACTTTTGCGCGAGGTGGCCGACCCCGGAACGGGCGAAGGCGCGCGCTGGGCCGGCATGCGCGCCCATCGCATCATGACCGACACGCTGGCCGAACTCGGCGCCTCCTCCAAGCTGAACGCGGAGTGGGACTTCGTCACAATGCTGCATGCCGATGGCCGCCGCGCCGCCTCAGCCTTTCTCGACGCGCATGGCGAGGACGTGGGCCGCCGCAGCACTGCCGACGTCGACATCTTGCTTGCGGAGAGCTGAGCCGGGGCGGGAAACCTGCTCACATCCCTGTCAGGCGCCGCATCGCGGCAGAGGGCGCCCACGACCTCGCCTTGCCGACGGCAAGGCAGGGCCGCGGGCGTCTGCTTCAGTCGTTCCGGCCCTTCACGAAGGCGGCGAAGGCCTCGTCATAGGCGCCATGCCAGCGCGACAGCGGCGGACGGTTCTCCGCAATGTCACCTGCCGCCCACAGGATGCGCTTCTCGTCAAGCGCGCGCGTCACCTCATTGTCCGGGCAGAGGATGTAGAAGTCGCCGGCGGCAAGCCGCTCGAGCATGAAATCCACCGTCTGTTCCGGCGTCCACGCGCCCGCGGGCTTCGCCGTGCGGCCCTTCGCCGTCAGTTCCGTG
>CAIYXE010000031.1 GCA_903930095.1 uncultured Hyphomicrobiales bacterium | reverse complement strand
CATCGCCTCGCCACTGGAAACGCTGGACGAGTTCATAACGAAGATCGACATCGCCGTGGTCGGAAACTCGACCGTGCAGCTCAAGCTCCTGTGCAGCGGCCTTCCCGTGGTGCATTTCCCGTTCGATGACCCCCGGGGATTCGACAAGCACGCCTACCATGCCATGGGCTTCACCTACGGATCAGCACAGGCCGAGGCACTTTCCTTGGCGGAGGCGCGAAGGCATTATGCCGACCCTGAACTCTCCAGCCGAATTGCCGCCTACGTGAGCATTCCGGCAGAGGAGAATCTTCACAACCTCACGGAGCTTGCGAGATACTTGTCGCGTTCACCAATCCAGAGTTCGCCATAGTCGACATCCACATGGTTCTCAAACCATGGTCCGCCATTCGTATAGTGGATTGCGGCCGGTATCGACGAAGGCTTTGGATATTCGCCGACCAGGAAGTTCCAGTTCAGGTCCAGCGCGCCGATATCGGCGTCCTCCACCCAAGTGAACCGGTGCAGATAGGCGGGCTCGGCGGAGTTGACGATGGAGGGCGTCAGCGCCTTCACTGCCGGATGACGCCCGTTGAAAAGTATGAAGGACGACCAGTTCTTGCGCGGATAGACATGCTGCGCCTTGCCATCCATCTTGATCGAGAGAGCCGGCGTATACTCATGCTGCACGACATAGATCGCCTTGGACAGATCAAGGTTGCGCAGGACCTTGCGAACGTCGTCGGTGAACAGGAAGTCACAGTCGACGAAGACCGACCACCCGTCATGTGCCGCAAGGTAAGGCGTGAGGAAGCGGGAGATCGAGAACTCCGTCGAGGCGCGCGCATCGGCCGGGCGGGTGTAGAGGCCGAGCTCCCGCAGGCTCGTCTGGCGCAACGGATAGACCGGGAGCTCTAACCCAGCGTGGCGCAACAGAGACTGACGGCACACCTGCCAGGCGATGTCTTCACGGCTGTCGTACCCAACATAGATCTTGAGGTCTTCCATAATGTCTCCTTACAGGTCTGTCACCAGGATTAACTGGCGTGTTGCGTTTCCCGGCGGGCGAGGAACCAGTCCACAAACAGCCTCACACCTTCGATATAATCCGTCGATGGACGGAAGCCCGTCAGCGACTGGAGTAGCGTCGTATCGGCCCATGTCGCATGAACATCGCCCGCCTGCATGGGGAGGAAGTTCTTGATCGCCTTGCGGCCCAGAGCCGTCTCGAGGGCCTCGATCATGTCGAGGAGCCGGACCATGGCGGAATTGCCGATGTTCACCACGCGGTAGGGAGCCACCGGCGAGAGGCTGTCTTCCGGACACACCGGCTCGCCCTTCTGCGGCGGCGTGTCGATGAGCAGGCGGATCGCCTTCACCAGATCGCTGATGAAGGTAAAGTCGCGGTAGAGATCACCGTTGTTATAGACGTCGATCGGGCGGCCCGCGAGGATCGCCTCGGTGAACTTGAACAACGCCATGTCCGGCCGGCCCCACGGACCATAGACGGTGAAGAAACGGAACGCCGTGGTGGGCATGTTCCACAAGCTGGCATAGGAATGCGCCATCGCCTCGCCTGCCTTCTTCGTGGCGGCATAGATGGTGAGCGGCGCATCCGCCCTGTCAATCTCCCGGAAGGGCATAACGGTGTTTCCACCGTATACGGAGGACGTGGAGGCCAGCAAAAGGTGCGATGCCCCGAACTCGCGCACGCACTCCAGAAGATTGAAAGTGCCCACAACATTCGTATCGACATAGGACCGTGGATTCTCGAGGCTGTAGCGCACGCCAGCCTGGGCGGCGAGATGGACCACGATGTCAGGGCGGAACTCCGCGTAGACGTTCCTTAGCCGCTCCATATCCTCGAGCCGGGCGATCTCGGCGCGGAAGGCGTTGCTGCGCTCCAGCCGAGCGTGGCGCGCCTGCTTGAGACCGACATCATAATAGTCGGTCATGGCGTCGTAGCCCTGCACGAGGAAGCCCTCCGCAAGCAGCAGTTCAGCCAGGTGATAGCCGATGAAGCCAGCAGTTCCGGTGATCATCACTTTCCGCATGGATCAGCTTCTCAAGGCCTTCCAGAGCGCCACCAGATTGCAGGGATCGAAGCGCATGGTGCGCAAGGTGCGCCACAGGCGCCTCACCAGCGGATCGCCGGATTTGTAATAGGGCCAGTGGATGATGCGCACCTGAGACTCGTTGCGCGAGCGGAAGAGCAGCGCGCGCACCGTTCTCACATTGTATTCAGGTGGAAGTGCAATGACGGTGACGTCCGGCATCATCCACAGCAGCTTGCGCAGGATGGGCTGGTCCCAGCGCGCATTCTGGGTTTTGAATTCCTCGGCCCAGGCCTCGAAGAAGCGGCGGACGCGGTCCGTCATCCGGTAGTAGAACACGCCGCCGTTGAAGCCGGTGAAACCAGGCTCAACGCCATCGGCCTTGAGGCGCGCCGTCACCGAGGTCACGGGATGGCGGTTCTCGACGTGGCAGGCGGCGAAATCATACCTGTCGAGCAGCGCGAAGGGTTCCACGATGCTGCCCACGACGCGGGTATCGGAGTCCAGATAGAGGGTCTTGTGGAAAGGGGACTGGATGATGCAGTCGAGCTTCGAGCGGCGGTGCGGGTTCTTGATCTCGCGCCTGATGTCGTAGACCGGGTCGTCAGAGGGGACGTCGCTGAACAGGCAGATGGGAAGGTCCGGATGCTGGCGCTTGGCGCTGTGGGCGGAGCGTTCCGCGTCCTTCACGAATGCGGCACCGGCCGCGATGTAGACGATGCCCCTTTCCAGTTCCACCTGCCGCTCCTCTCGATCCAGGGTCTGCAACAACCGAACGGTGGCGCCGTTAGGGCACGCGACGGTGCCCGAGGGGGGCCACAGCTGCGGCTCGGCAGGCCAGTTTGGGCTTGCATTCCACGGAAACTCGTCTAACGACCTCTGGGTCTTCGCATGTGCGGAAAACGAGTTTCCCGGGGGTTTTAGGCTCCCCTCCGCGGCATTGCAAGCACAGCAGCCATGGGCCATCCTATGTGCGGGAGTTGTTTCAGGGCCGCCGGCATGGTCAACATTTTCAAACTGTTCTTCACCGCAGCGGGTACGCGCCCTTGGTTGGTGCTGCTGGCCCTGCTGCTCGCCTCGCTTTGCGAGGCCGTTGGCATCTCGGCCCTTCTGCCAGCCATTTCGATCGTCTCCGAAGGCCAGGGAAATGCCAGCCAGTCGGCCATCGGCCGGACGCTCGAGCAGGCGCTGGCCAGCGTCGGGCTGCCTGCCACCCTCGAAACGGTCCTCGCGGTCATCGCCGTCGCGCTGATCCTGAAGGCCGCCGTCAGCTTCCTGACGCTCACCTATGCGGGCATTGCCGCCGCGCAGGTTTCGGTCAATCTCCGGCAGCGGATCATCGATGCGCTGTTCCGGGCCAACTGGCGGTTCTACGCGAGCCAGGAAGGCGGCAAGTTCGCCACCGCCATCAGCGGTGAATCCAACCGTGCAGGTGAAGCCTATCTGCTCTCCGCGCAATACACCGCACTGGCAATACAGTCGCTGATCTATGTCGCCGTCACCATCCTCATCGACTGGCGGCTTGCCCTTCTGGGCGTGGCCATCGGCGGGATCACGGCCTATGCGCTGCAATTCTTCGTCACAATGTCCCGCAAGGCCGGGCGCAAGCAGTCGGACGCGACGAAAGATCTGACGGTGAAGACGGTCGAGCTGCTCGCCAATATCAAGCCGCTCAAGACCATGCAGCGCTACCAATCCTTCCAGTCCGCCATCGGCCAGGCGATGCGGCGGCTGCAGCGCTCGCTTGCACGGCGTGAGATCGCCCGGCAGGTCCTGCTGCAGACCGGCGACGTGATCACCGCATTGGCCCTTATTGCCGTGATCTATGCCGCCTTTGCATATTTCAAGGTGTCGCTCGGGACCCTTGTGGTGAGCAGCCTGCTGTTCATGAAGGTCGTCCAGAACTTTACCAAGCTGCAGAAACTGGAGCAGCAGTTCGCCAATGCCGAAGGCGCACATGAACGCGTGATTCAGCTGATCAACCTGACGGAGGCCAACCGCGAGCCCGCTCACGGTTCCACGCCGCCCGATACCACGGCCGATTTCCGCTTCGAGAACGTGAGCTTCGCCTATGAGGTGGAACCCGTGCTGCGCGATGTGAGCCTGACCATCGGTGCACGGGAAATCACGGTCATCAAAGGTCTCTCCGGCAGCGGCAAGACCACGCTGATCGACCTGCTGGTGGGCCTGCACCGCCCGCGGTCGGGACGGGTCATGCTCGGCGGCAAACCGCTCGAGGATCTGGACCTCACGGCGCTGCGCAAGCGCATTGGCTATGTCTCGCAGGACCTGACGTTGCTGCACGCTACGATCCGCGAGAACATCTGCCTGGGCGATTCCTCGCTCGGGGAAGATCAGGTTTCAGAAGCAATCCGGCTTGCAGGTCTTGAGGGATTCATCGCGAGCCTGCCCGCCGGACTCGATACCAGCGTGGGTGAAATGGGCGCGAGGCTTTCGGGCGGCCAGCGCCAGCGCATCGCCCTCGCTCGCGCCCTGGTGACCCATCCCGACATCCTCATTCTGGACGAGGTGACGAGCGCGCTCGACCCTGCGACGGAGGCGGGGATCGTGAGCAATATCCTGAGCCTCTCCAAATCCTTCACCATCATCGTCATCACCCACCGCGAAGCCTGGGTGGGTGTGGCAGAGCGCCTTTACGAGGTGCACGGCGGCAGGGTCACCGAAGCAGGACGCGCCGCCGCCTGAGGATCAGCTGGCGTAGCCGTAGACCGGGTCAAGCCGCTCGCGCACCATCTTGTCTATGGCCGCGGCCTGCTCCTCACTCACATAATCGCGCCAGCCGCCGACCT
>CAIYXE010000030.1 GCA_903930095.1 uncultured Hyphomicrobiales bacterium | reverse complement strand
GACGACCTCGAACCCGATGCCGATGAACAGCGCCAGGCTGGCCATCGCCTCGGGCACAAGGTGCCATAGATCGGCTAAGGGCTCCTGCAGGTCATGCACCACGTCCCACAGGAAGACCAGGGCGCAGACTGTCTGCACCCCGATCAGTGCGATGACCAGGTTTGGAACTCCGATCTTCATCATGCATGCGCTGTCAGATTACCGGAATTTCTTATAGCCCGTAACCATGGCGCGCGGAAGGTTGACTTTCGTTCTCATGCTTTCGATGACCACGGCCGCGACATGGAGGACGACCGATATCTTGACCCAGGTGACGGCGGCCTCATGGACCTCCTCGGGCCATTCGACGCCCCAGAACATGTCTGTCGTCATCAGATAACCAGAGAGGCAGATGACGGCCACTGACAAGAACAGGTTGTAGATCATCAGAGCGCCGAGGGGCGTGTGTCCGAGGTGGATCGTGCGCCGCCCGCTTACCAGATCTGTCAGTTGCTCCACACAAGCGCGGGCGCTTGGCGGAAAGCTCGAGAACCGGGCATAGCGCGGGCCCACGAAGCCCCAGATGATACGGGCGGCGAGAAGCCCGGCGATGGTATAGCCCACCCAGCGGTGGAACTTGCTCTCATCGTCCAGCACGAAGGCGTTGGCGCTCATCAGGATGAGCAGGGACCAGTGGAAAACCCTGATGAAGGGATCCCAGACTTTTTCGATGGTCATGTCATTGTCTCCGGAGGGGAAGGGGCGCGCGGTGTCCCGTGCGCCCCGGGCCATATCAATCGTCTTCGCCTTCCTTGGCGTTCTTGACGATTTCGAGCTTCTCGTTGAGATAGAGCTCGATCTTCTCGTCGCCCTTCCGGACATAGGCTTCGTAAAGGCCGTCCTCGACCTTGATCTTGCCGACCTCATAGCCCTGCGCCTTGAGCATGTCCTCGATCTTGGTCTTGACCTCGGGCGTGAGGTCCACGTCCGCAAAGGCAGATGTTGCCGAAAGCGCCAGAACGGCGATGGCGAGACCTGACATCCTGATATTCATCGTAACCTCTTGGTGTTGACGACCGCTTCATTCAGCGGACGTGGGTTCGATGAAGGAAGATGAGGCACAACGCCATTCGCCCGGGGTTTAGCCAGAGCCTTGCTGGACCAGGGATGAGCGGTCTATGCCTTGGGTTTAGGCCTTATTGCGCCTTCAGCGTGTCGAGATAGGCCACAATGGCCGTCACCTGCTCCGGCTCGAAGGCGAATTGCGGCATCTGCTCGTGTCCCGTCACGATTCCCTCGGCGAGGGCTTCTTCGAGGGCGGAGGGATCGTATCTCTTGACGACGTCGCGGAAGGGAGGCGCCTTTGTTTCTGGCGAGCGGCTGTCGGCGTCGATGGCGTGGCATCCGGCGCAATTGGCGCGGAGCAGATCGAAACCCTGCACCACCGGGTCGCTTGCGGTCTTTGCGCCAGACCCAAGGCTCAGCACGAAGGCGGCGAGTTCCTCGGCCTGCGGCTCCGTCACGTCCCAGTCGGGCATCAGCGGATGGCGCACGGCCAGGCCTTCCATGAAGCCGTCCACCAGTTCCATCTCGTCATAGTTCTTGGCGATCTCCCGGAAGGGGGGAGCGTCGGTCAGGGGGCTTTCGCCCTCGGCCTCGATGTTGTGGCACTTGGTGCAGTTGATCCCCGCCAGGCGCTTGCCTTCGGCGATCTTCGCGGCCTCGTCCTGGGCGAGGGCTGGCGCGCTGGCAAGGAAGAAGGCGGCGAGGAGGGGGAGAAGCGGTTTCATGGTTCTGCCTTTACCTTCACATATGAGCCCGGCGCATCCTCGATGATCTTGAGCTTGCCGCTGCCCGGGACCGGCGCCTTGACCTTGGGTCCGGATTTGTCCGCTATCCACTCCGCCCAGTCCGGCCACCAGGAACCGGGGTGCTCGGTGGCGGTCTTCAGCCATTCCTCATGGGTGGCGGCGGGCTTGTCATTGGTCCAGTACTGGTACTTGTTGGCTTCCGGCGGATTGACCACGCCCGCAATGTGGCCAGACCCCGAGACGACAAGTCGCGTGGGGCCACCGAAATAGCGCCCGACCCGGAACACCGAGGCCAAAGGTGCGATGTGGTCCTCCCGCGCGGCCAGATTGTAGATTGGCATCTTCACCTTCTTGAGGTCGATGCGGACATTGTCGAGCACCATCTTGCCCTGGGCCAGCTTGTTGGCCATGTAGCATTCGCGCAAATAGAAGGAATGCACACCCGCCGGCATGCGGGTTGAATCCGCATTCCAGTAGAGCAGGTCGAAGGGCATCGGGTCCTTGCCGAGCATGTAGTTGTTGACGACATAGGACCAGATCAGATCGTTGGAGCGAAGCAGATTGAAGGCAT
>CAIYXE010000029.1 GCA_903930095.1 uncultured Hyphomicrobiales bacterium | reverse complement strand
GTGCACGCGCCACCGTCGGCACGATCTCGTCCGTTCGGCCCGGCCACTCATCCCGGTCTCGTCCGCATTCCGCGCCTACGCGCCACTTGAAGGCGTCGAAGCCCTTGTCGTCGCGCAGCTGGCAAAGCCGCTTCGCTTCGTCCTTGGGCGTGATGTCGCGTTTCATGGAAGAGGCATATGCGCGCAGTTTCCCCGGCGTGCCGCCGAACAGTGCGGTGACAGGCTTGCCCTCAAGCTTGCCGCGCAGGTCCAGCAGGGCGGTATCGAGGCCCGTCATAGCGCGGCGGAGATAAGAGCCAGGATACTTGTGCTCGCGCTCATTGATGAGTTCCAGCGTGTTGGCGAAATCCAGCGCATCAGTGCCCAGGGCATGGCGCGCAACTTGCCGGTGGAAGACTTCGCAGGTGATGTCCGAATTGTAGGTCGAAACCTGGCCCCAGCCCTGTTCACCCGTATCCGCGGTTACCCGGACGAAACCGACAAATTCATTGCAGAACGTTTCAAGCTTGTGAATCTTCATGACTTTCCTGCCGATAGAACCTGATCCTCGTGTCGCCATACTCGCGCGTGTCGATGAGCGCCAGTCCTCTGACGGGGGACACCTCAGCCTTCTGTGTCTCCTCCAGCACCACGATGGCGCCCGGGTTCAGCCATCCGCCCGAAACCAAAGATTCCAGAGCTCTTTGGCCCAATCCCTTTCCGTATGGCGGGTCAGCAAAGACGAGGTCAAAGCTTGGCTGTGGCGCGCAGGGACCGAGGTTCGCCGCATCCCGCCGCCAGATCTTGACGAGGCCGATCACGCCCAGGGCATCCGCGTTGCGGCGAATGAGGCCGCGGGCTTCGGCGCTGTCGTCCACGAACTGGCAGAACCTGGCGCCGCGCGAAATGGCTTCGAGGCCCATGGCGCCGGTTCCCGCAAAGAGGTCCAGCACGCGCGCCCCCTCAAGGTCCAGACCGTCAATGCCGTGGGCCAGGATGTTGAACACCGATTCCCGCACCCTGTCGCTCGTCGGCCGCGTGGCCGAGCCCTGCGGCGGGGCGATGCTATGGCCTTTGTGCTTTCCACCGACGATGCGCATCATCTTCCTTCTTGAAGAACTTCTCGCCGATGCTGGACTTCATCGCGCGGGTTGGCACCTCTTCGATGCCGCCGCGCGGCAGTTCACCCAGCTGGAACGGGCCAAAGCCGGTGCGGATGAGCCTGTTCACCTGAAGCCCCAGATGCTCGCAGATGCGCTTCACCTCGCGGTTCTTGCCCTCCCGGATGGCGATGTTGAGCCAGCTGTTGTCGCCCTGCACGCGCTCGATCTTGGCCTCGACAGGGCCGTAACGCACGCCGTCGATCTCGACACCCTTCTCGATCTTGTGCAGCGCCGCCTCCTCGATGCGGCCAAAGGCGCGCACCCTGTAGCGCCGGATCCAGCCCGTCGCGGGCAGTTCGAGAAAGCGGGCGAGTTCGCCGTCATTGGTGAGGAGCAGCAGGCCTTCCGTATTGATGTCGAGGCGGCCGATCGACAGCACGCGCGGCAACTGCTCGCGCAGCTTCTGGAAAACGGTCGGCCGGCCCTCCGGATCGCGGTTGGAGACCACGAGGCCTGCAGGCTTGTGATACCGCCAGAGCCGCGTCTCCTCCTTCTGGGGGAGCGGCAGATTGTCGACCAGAACAGTGTCCTTCACCGTCACATTGGTAGCGGCGGCCGTCAGCACCTTGCCGTTCAGCTTGACCCGGCCCTCGCCGATCAGCCGCTCGGCGTCACGCCGGGAGCAAAGGCCTGCCCGGGCGATCACCTTGGCGATGCGCTCACCTTCGAATTCGCTCATCTTGACCCGGCACCCATGATCGCCTCATGTGGCACGATGCGACTGAAACTGCCAGAGCCAATGCGCATCGCCTTCGCGGAGGCCGAAGCCGCCGCCCAAAGGGGCGAGGTGCCGGTTGGTGCGGTCGTGGCCGATGCTTCCGGGAACGTCATCGCCAGGGCCGGAAACCGCACGCTGGAACTCAAGGATCCCACTGCCCATGCCGAGATGCTGGTGATCCGCGAGGCAGCGAAAGTCCTCGGGAGCGAACGGCTCACGGGCTGCGATCTGCACGTGACGCTGGAGCCCTGCGCCATGTGCGCGGGCGCCATTTCCTTCGCCCGCATCCGCCGCCTTTACTTTGCGGCTGGCGACGAGAAGATGGGGGCGGTCGAGCATGGTGCCTGCTTCTTCGGGCTCGACACCTGCCACCACGCGCCGGACGTCTACAGCGGGCTGGGCGAGGAGCAGGCGAAGGCGCTGTTAAGAGATTTCTTCCGAAAACGCCGCTAAGCGATTGCGTTAATTCGTTTTTCAAGCTCTCGCTTCAGCTGGTCCTTGGCCGTCCCGGCCTGTTCCAGCACCTCCCGGATACGGAAGAAATCGCCACCCGAGAAGGCATCGATCGCCGGGCGGATGTAAATGTCCGGCGGGCTTATGGTGCGGCGGAGGCCTGCGACCTGATGAAACAGAATGAGGAGGGAGCCTACAGCGAGTTCGATGTTGGAGCGGTTGGCGCCATTCGCTGCGCGCGGGCGGCCCGTCACGTCCACTGCCACCACGATGTCCATTCCTTCGCGCACATGGTCGAAGGGAACGGGATTGGTGATGCAGCCATCGACATAGGCATGCCCGTCGAACTGCGGGCCAAGGATCACGCCTGGAATGGCGATTGAAGCGCCGACCGCCTTCAGCAGCGGACCTGATTCAATGACGCGTTCCTCCATGCTGTCGAAGTCCGTGGCAATCACCTTGAATGGGATCGTCAACTCCTCGATCAGTTTCGGCAGCGTGTCCGGCAGCGCGATGCCCACAAGCGTCTCGCCATCGACATGCATCGAGGCGAGGCCCTTCAAAGCAAGAAGGTCGAAGGGGCTGACGCGCTTCTCGCCGAAGGCATAGCGCATTGCGCCGATGCGGTTGGCCAGCAGCATCTCCGCCCGGGCGCGGATCTCGGCGGCACTCATGCCGCCGGCATAGGCTGCCCCCACGAGGGCGCCGATGGAGCAACCCGCGATCACCTTGGGCTTTATCCCGAGTTCGTCGAAGACCTCGAGCATCGGAATGTGCGCCAGTCCCCGCGCGCTGCCCCCGCCCAATGCGAGCCCGATCGATGGTCCGCTCATGCGCCAGCCTCCCTCGCGAACCGCCATGCCGTAGCCGCCAGCGGCCGAACCTGCTGCGCCATGACAGCGGCCTCGGCATTCGCCGCTGTCCCATCGCGCACACGGCCCAGTATGCCCTGCAGGATGGCCGCCAGCCGGAAAAAATTATAGGCCATGTAGACGGGGAGATGCGAGATCCCATCCCGCCCGGTGCGGCGGCAGTAATCGGCGGCATAGTCGTGGATCGCGGGAAGCCCCGGCTCATGCTCATGGCCCAGAAGTGACCCAACCCCGGCGCCTGTTTCGGACAGGGGCATGAACCATTGCATCAGGTGATAGGTGAAATCCGCCAAGGGATCGCCGATGGTCGACAGTTCCCAGTCGAGCACCGCGATGACGCGCGGCTCGGTCGGGTGGATGATGCAATTGTCGAGCCGGAAATCGCCGTGGACGATTGCCGGCTCCGGGTCTGCCGGACAGGCGCCGGGGAGCCAGGCGATGAGCCGGTCCATCTCCGGGATGGTCTCCGTTTCTGACGCCCGATACTGCTCGCTCCAGCGCCTGATCTGCCGCGCCACATAGCCCGCAGGCCGGCCGAAATCGGACAGGCCGAGCGTGGCAGGATCAAATCGGTGCAGGCTGGCGATGGTCGCGTTCAGCGAGCCGAACAGTTTGGCACGGCCATCTCCGGAGAGCCCTGGCGCATGCGGTTCCCAGAACACCCGTCCGGCGGCGTGTTCCATCACATAGAAGGCCGCGCCGATCACGCTCTCGTCCGTGCACAGGTGAAGGGGCCTTGCCACCGGAAAGCCCGCTTCCGCCAGAGCCGCCGTCACGCGGTACTCGCGTTCGATCGCATGGGCGGAGGGCAGCAGCTTGCCGAAGGGCTTCCGGCGCAGCACGTAGCAGGAACCACGCGCGGTGAGCTTGTATGTCGGGTTCGATTGCCCGCCCTTGAAGCGCTCCACCTCCAGCGGGCCCGCAAAGCCGGCGACATGCCCGGCAAGATAGGCTTCGAGTGCTGCCGCATCGATGTCGGAGGCCATGGTGCCGGAGAAGGCCTGCTGCCGGTCAATCCGCATGGTCCCTCAGGAACGGGAGCAGTGCCTCGAGCGTGGCCTGCGGGTTCTCCTCGGCGACGAAATGGCCGGAGTCAATTCCTTGGCCTTGGACCTCTGTACACCATTCCCGCCAGGCCTGGAGCGGGCCTTCGGTCTCGCTGGGGATTCCCGCATTGCCCCACAGGGCAAGTGTTGGGCAGGCGATCTTCCGCCCGGCCGCGCGGTCGGCCTCATCGGCGGCAAGATCGCAAGTCGCCCCGGCGCGATAATCATTGCAGGTGGCGTGGACGTGTTCGGGCGTCGCGTAATGCGTGCGATATTCGGCGAGTGCCTCTTCGCTGAAGGCGGAGAGATCCTTCGTCTTCGTCCAGCTCGCCAGCGTGTAGTCGAGGTAGCCGGCCGGATTCTGCTCGATCAGCATTTCGGGCAGCGGATAGGGCTGGGCGAGGAACAGCCAGTGGTAAGTCTTCATCGCCAGCTTCACCGTGAAATTGTGCCACATCGCATAGGTCGGCACGATGTCGAGCACGGTCAGGCAGGAGACGGCCTCAGGGTGGTCCAGCGCCATGCGGTAGCCCACCCGCCCGCCGCGGTCATGCCCGATGACGGCGAAGCGCTCGTGCCCGAGTGCCTTCATCAGGTGCAGCGCGTCCCTGGCCATGGCACGCTTCGAATAGGCTTCGTTCTGCCGGTCGTTGGGCGGGCAGGCGGAATAGCCATAGCCGCGAAGGTCCGGCATCACGCAGGTGAAGTGCTGCATAAGCTCCGGCGCAATCCTGTGCCACATCGCATGCGTCTGCGGAAAGCCGTGGATGAGGAGCAGGGGCGGGCCTGATCCCCCGATGCGCGCGAAGATCTCCACCCCGGCAATCTTCTGCCGGTGTTCGCGCGTGCCGGGGAAAAGCCTGTGCATGTGGCGCGTCTCAGACTTCCCAGTCGACCACCGCCAGGCCCTCGAGGCCGCCGTCGAGTGCGGCAACCACCATCTTTCCGACAAGCTGGTGGTCAGGGTGCGGCAGATAGGCATCGCGGGCGGCCGCATCGGCGAAGTCCACGGTGAAGCCGTGGGTGAAGCCCTTCTGCAGGCCTTCGGGTGAGTTATCCTTGCCGCAGCTCACGGCGAGGATTCCGGGAATCTTCTGCTTGAGACCGGTGATTGCGGCGAAGATGGCCGCAACATCCGCGTCCTTGCGGAAACGGCAGAGCACGACGTGACGGATCATTCCTGGTTCTCCCTTGCGATGGCCCGCCACCCGATGTCGCGGCGGCAGAAGCCTTCCGGCCAATCGATGCGGTCAACGGCGGCATAGGCGCGGTCGCGCGCCTCTTTCACCGTTTTGCCGCGCGCGGTCACGTTCAGCACGCGTCCGCCATTCGCAACAATCATACCATGTCTGGCGGCTGTTCCGGCATGGAAGATTTCCACACCCTCCATGGCCGCTGCGCCCTCGAGACCGCGGATCTCCGTGCCCTTCAGCGCTTCACCCGGATAGCCCCTGGCGCACATGACGACACTCAGCGCCACGTCGTCGAGCCAGCGCGCGCTGACCCGGTCGAGCGTTCCGTCGCAGCAGGCGAGAAGCAGTGTCACGAGATCGTCCTTCAGGCGCATCATCAGCACCTGGCATTCCGGATCGCCGAAGCGGCAATTGTACTCGATCAGCTTCGGCCCTTCCCCGGTCAGGATCAGCCCGGCATAGAGCACGCCGACATATGGATGGCCCATGTCCTGCAGGGCGCGGATCGTGGGCTTCACGATCTTCTCCAGCGCCTCGTCGCAGAGGGCAGGCGTCATGCAGGGGGCCGGGGAATAGGCCCCCATGCCGCCCGTGTTGGGCCCCGTGTCGCCATCGCCGGCGCGCTTGTGGTCCTGCGCGGTGGCAAGCGCCAGTGCGTTCCGGCCATCGGTCAGCACGAAGAAGCTTGCCTCCTCGCCTTCGAGAAATTCCTCGATCACGCATTCGGCGCCACCGAACTTTCCTGAGAAAATCTCCTCCACCGCCGCGCGCGCCGTGGCCATGTCCATGGCGACGGTGACGCCCTTGCCGGCGGCGAGGCCATCCGCCTTGATGACGATGGGTGCACCGTGCGCATCGAGATAGGAAAGCGCCTCGTCCCTGCTGTGGAACCGGCCATAGGCCGCGGTGGGGATGGCGTAGGTTGCGCAGATGTCCTTGGTGAAGCCCTTCGAACCTTCGAGCTGGGCGGCGAATTTCCCTGGCCCGAAACACTTGATGCCGGCTGCGGCAAGGTCGTCCGCCAGCCCCGCCACCAGCGGCGCTTCGGGGCCGACCACCACGAGGCCGATGGCTTCGGCCCGGCAGAAGGCGACCACGGCCGCGTGGTCTGCTGCGTCGAGGTCCACGTTGCGGGCGATCTGGTCTGTGCCGGGGTTTCCAGGCGCCACGAAGAGCCTGTCGCACAGCGCGCTTGCGCCCAGCGCCCAGGCCAGGGCGTGCTCCCGCCCGCCCGAACCGATCAGAAGAATGTTCATCACCGCACCTTAAGGCCAGTTCCTTGCTTTCGCCCGCCTTCTCGCATTTGATGCCGTGGAATCATAGATCGGATTTTCCATGTCCACCATCTGGGACCATGACCCCGAAACGGGCGAGATCATCGAGGGCGGCAAGGCCAATATCGGCGAGTACTCGGTATCCGAGATCTCCAACGCCCTGAAGCGAACCCTCGAGGACACGTTCGGCCATGTCCGGGTGCGGGGCGAGATCTCGGGCTTCCGTGGCCCCCATGCATCCGGCCACTGCTATTTCTCCATCAAGGACGAGGGCGCCAAGCTCGACGCAGTGATCTGGCGCGGCAGCTTCGGCAGGCTCCGCGCCAAGATGCAGGAGGGTCTCGAGGTGATCGCCACCGGCAAGATCACCTCCTACCCGATGAAGTCGAACTACCAAATCGTGATCGAGAACATCGAGCCCGCGGGCGTGGGCGCGCTGATGGCGCTGCTGGAGGAGCGCCGGAAGAGGCTCGCGGCGGAGGGGTTGTTTGATGCCGCGCGGAAGAAGCCCATTCCCTACCTGCCGAAGCTCATCGGCGTCGTCACCTCGCCCACGGGTGCTGTAATCCGCGACATCCTCCATCGCCTCAACGAACGCTTCCCCCGCCACGTGCTGGTCTGGCCGGTGCGCGTGCAGGGCGAGACCTGCGCGGCAGAGGTGGCAGCGGCCATCGCCGGTTTCAATGCCATGGCGAGGAAGCCGGACGTCATCATCGTCGCCCGCGGTGGCGGCTCGCTGGAGGACCTCTGGGGCTTCAACGACGAGGTCGTTGTGCGCGCCGTGGCGGCGAGCGCCATTCCGGTGATCTCCGCCGTGGGACATGAGACGGACACGACCTTGATCGATCATGTGTCCGATCTTCGCGCGCCGACGCCCACCGCGGCGGCGGAGAAGGCGGTTCCCGTGCGGGCCGATCTTGTCGCCGAATTGGCCTCGCTCCACGCGCGCCTGCAGGGCGGCTTGCGCCGCTCGATGGACGACCGGCAGACGCGTGTACGCTCCGCCGCCCGCGCCTTGCCGCGGCCTGACGAGATCCTGGCTCTGGTTCGCCAGCGCTTTGATTCCGCCTCGGGCCGTCTTGGCCAGGCGCTCAAGGCCAACATCCGCGAACATGCCGCCCGCCTCAACCGCGTCTCGCCGCGCCTGTCGCTCGCGCCGCTGCGCACCGTCATCGCCAGTGAGCGCCGCTCGCTCGATCTCTCCGGCCGGCGCGCCGCACAGGCACTCACCCGCCTCGTCGCCTTCCAGCGCCAGCGCTTCGACGGCATGGCGAAACTCGCGGAGTCGCTCTCCTACAAATCCGTGCTCCGGCGCGGCTTCGCCGTCGTCCGTACGGAGAAGGGCAAGCCTGTGCACCAGGCCGCTGACGTCAGCCAGTGGCAGGCGTTGCGCCTCGAATTTGCCGATGGCGAGGTGGCTGTCAGGGAGGATAGTCCCAAGCAGAGAAGTTTACTTTAGGTAAGCTTCTGCTACGGTTTAGCGGCTCGTAAACCCTTTGGGTTGGCTTGAGAACGATTAACAACTGCACACTCCAAGTTTTCAATTGAAAGTTGGAGAATATCCTGTTTCTTCTCCATGAACTGCTACTTGGGGAAGATGATTCAACCAAATGTTGTTTAGATCAGATTGCCGGTCCCCCCGGCTGGTTTCATACGTGCTGGGCCTCTTCGCGCTGCTGGCGCTCATTTCGATCGGTTTGCTTCCCGCCCAGGCGGCGCCTGTGTCGCCCAAGGTGCAGGTACTGGTTCAGCCAAACGGTACCAAGTTCGAGGCGCGGCAATGGGGCGATGAATGGGTGAGCGGGTGGGAAACAACCTCCGGGCTTACCATTCTCCGTGACAGCGCCAGCGGCAATTGGGTCTATGCCAGTCGCGGCGTGTCAGGCGCACTCGAGGCCTCAGGGAGGGTCGTTGGCCGGGACAAGCCACCAGAAGGCATTGCTCTGCACTTGCGGCCGCGGAGTATCCTCGCGTATGCCCGAGCATCGGGCGCAACGTTGCCGTTCCCACGGAGGGGAGACACGCCTTCGATCGGCACCAACAACCTGCTCACCATCCTGGTCAACTATTCAGATACAAAGCCGACCTATTCGCCGGAGGATTTCAACAGTCTCTTGTTCGGTAACGGCAACAAGAGCATGGCCGACTATTACGCACAGGCATCCTATGGGAAGCTCAAGATACAGGCGGGTCCGGCAGGTGTGCGTGGATGGTACACAATCAACATGACCGCAGCAGAAGCTGAGGCAGATTACAGAAAAATGGCATTCCTCGCCATTCAGGCTGCCGACCGCGCGGGTGTTGATTTTGCGGCTTATGACATGGACGGTGACTGCGATGTAGACACCATAAACATCATTCATCAGGGAAGCGGCGGTCCTGCCCATGCAGGCAACATATTGGGTTACGGTCCCTATGTGACGCAATCACGCTGTGTGAAGGGCGGCTATGTGACAGCCGCCAACTACATTACATTACCCGAGAGGGACGGCGATCTCATCACAACGATCGGTGTATTCGCGCACGAATATGGCCATGTTCTCGGACTTCCCGATCTCTACGACAACGACTTCACATCAAGTGGCTCTGGCGCTTGGAACCTCATGGGGTGGGGGACTCATAACTGCATCATGCAGGATCAGGGCTCCAGGGAGTGCCTTTCGCGAATGGGAGATACACCCGCTCTCATGGACCCGTGGAGCAGGATGGTCCTCAACTGGTCTACGCCGGTGGTGATCAAAGAGGGGGCAGCGCCGGTAAAGGTCACGCTGCCACCGGCCAGTGAGTCGCCAACCATGGTGCTGTTCGGCAGCAGCAATCCATCCGGCGAATACTTCATTGCCGAGAACCGCCAGAAATCCGGCTTTGACCAAGGGCTTCCGGGATCAGGCCTGCTCGTGTGGCATGTCGACGATGAGAAGGACCGCAATTTAGACGAATGCGCCCCACGTCTTCCCGGCGAATGCGCCACGCGCCACTATAAGGTCGCTGTGGTGCAGGCAGATGGCAGGTGGGATCTCGAGGAATACGGGAACATAGGCGATGACGGCGATCCTTTCCCGGGCGCCAAGGGCGTCACCAGC
>CAIYXE010000028.1 GCA_903930095.1 uncultured Hyphomicrobiales bacterium | reverse complement strand
GCCGAGATGCATGTCGGAAATGAAGATGGCCCGGTAGTGCCTTGCCGCGGTCTTGGTGTTTAGCATCATCACGCCTTCTGGCCTTTGCGCCCCTTAGGCCTGACTCATGTAAAGCTTTTGTGACGGAAGCTCCGCCCCGCGATGAGGAAGGGCCTGCAGAACATATATCGAATCCTAAAATTATGTATTGCTAATATTAGGAATTCTTAATATATAGAGGATGTCGGGCCGGATGCCCGGCGGAATAGAGGGAGTTTCCGATATGAACATCGATCGCGCAGTTCTGGCCTTTGCCGGGTTCATGATTCTCGTTTCGGTTGTGCTTGCCCATTTTGTCTCGCCCTGGTGGCTGCTGCTCACGGCCTTCGCGGGCCTCAACATGCTGCAGTCGGCCTTCACCGGCTTCTGCCCCGCCGCCATGGTGTTCAAGGCGCTTGGTTACCAGAAGGGCGAAGCCTTCCGCTGAACGGGTGGCCAATGGGCGGATGACCGCAAATACATTCAAATATTAGAATTTTTTACAGAGGAAGATGGCGATGACACTTCGCGGCTGGACCGGCATGACGCTTGCGCTGGTGGTGGCCACCCTCCTGGCCAGCCAGGCGGCAGCGGCCGAGTTCACGGTGAAGCCCATCGAAAGGCCAGACAACAAGGCGGTATTCGGGCGCGTCGAAAGCCGCGATTTGGTGCCGGCGCGGGCAAGGCTCGGCGGCACCATCCTGTCGCTGTCAGTCGAGGAGGGCAGCGCGGTGAAGGCGGGCGACGTGGTGGCGGTCGTCGTCGACGACAAGCTGGCGCTTCAGCTTGGCGCGCTCGATGCCCGCCTCAAGGCGCTGGATGCTGAACTCAGGAATGCCAATGCCGATCTCGAACGCGCGCAGAAGCTGCTCGAATCCGGCGTGGTTCCGCGCAAGCAGGTGGAGGGTTTCCAGACACGGGCCGACGTACTGACGAACCAGCGCGTCGCCGCTGAGGCGGAGCGCTCCGTGCTGGCGCAGCAGCGCAGCGAGGGCGAGGTGATTGCCCCGGCGCCGGGCCGCGTGCTGAGCGTGCCCGTGACGGAGGGCTCCGTGGTCATGGCGGGCGAGACAATCGCGCGGATCGCGGGCGGCGGTTATTTCCTCAGGCTATCGTTGCCTGAGCGCCATGCAGGCCAGGTGAAGACCGGCGACGAGGTGCTGGTCGGCCGCCGCGGCATGACGGACATCGGCGACAAGACCCCGGCAGGCCGCGGCAAGGTCATCAAGGTCTATCCCGAGATCGACGGCGGCCGCGTGCTGGCTGATGTCGAGGTGGAAGGGCTTGGCGACTTCTTCGTCGGCGAGCGCACCAGGGTCTGGATACCGGTGGCACGGCGGCAGGTGCTTGCCGTTCCGCAGCTTGCCCTCGTCACCCGTTCGGGCGTCGACTATGTGCGCGTGGCGCTGCCTGCGGGCGAAGCCGAGGTGCCGGTCATCGCCGGCGAGCGCTTCGAGGAGAACGGCCAGGCCTTCATCGAGATCCTGACCGGCCTCAGGGACGGTGACACGGTGGTGCTGCCATGAAGCTCGGCATTGCAGGTGGGATCACCAGGGCCTTCATCCAGTCGCCGCTGACGCCGCTGTTCCTGCTGGCGTCGCTTGCCGTGGGCCTCGTGGCGCTGCTGACGCTGCCGCGGGAGGAGGAGCCGCAGATCTCCGTTCCCATGGTCGACATCATGGTGCGCGCCGATGGCCTCAAGGCCGAGGATGCGGTGAAGCTGGTGACCGAGCCGCTCGAGTCGATCGTCAAGAGCATTGACGGCGTCGAGCACGTCTATTCGCAGACGCGTGACGACAATGTGATGGTGACGGCGCGCTTCCTCGTCGGTACGAGTTCTGATGCGGCGATCCTGCGCGTGCATGAGAAGGTGCGCGCCAATCTGAACCGCATTCCCGTCGGCATACCGGAACCCTTGATCGTCGGCCGCGGCATCGACGACGTGGCGATCGTGGTGCTGACGCTGTCACCAAGGCCCGAAGTCGCCGAGCACTGGACCGCAAATGGCGTGAGCCGCGTGGCGCGCGAACTGCAGGTGGAACTCTCGAAGCTGGACGATATCGGCCTCACCTACATCGTCGGCAGCCAGCCGGAGGAGATCCGCGTTGAGCCGGACCCTGAGCGGCTATCGCTCTACGGCGTCACCCTCCAGCAACTCCAGGGCAAGATCCAGGCCGCCAACCGGTCCTTCGAGGCAGGCCAGGTGCGCGAGGCCGGCCGGCAGGTTTCGGTGATGGGCGGGCAGACGCTGCAGTCGCCATCGGAAATCGCCAACATCCTTCTGACCGCGCGCGACGGCAGGCCCGTCTATGTGCGCGACGTGGCAAACGTCATCCTGGCCTCCGGCAGCCGCGAGGTGCGCGCCGCAGATGTCCGGCTGGTCGAGGGCAGGATCGTCAGTGTTCCCGCCGTGTCGGTGGCGCTCGCCAAGCGGCCCGGCACCAACGCCGTCGCCATCGCCGAGCGCATCATCGAGCGCCTGCACGAGGTCGAGGGCACGCTGGTGCCGGAGGGCCTCACCGTGCAGGTGACGCGCAACTACGGTGAGACCGCGAACGAGAAGGCAAACGAGCTGCTGTTCCACCTCGGGCTTGCCACTGTCTCGATCGTGCTGCTCGTCGCCTTCTCCATCGGCTGGCGCGAGGCGGTGGTCGTGGCGGTCGTCATTCCCACCACCATCCTGCTCACGCTCTTTGCCGCCCGCGTGATGGGCTATACCCTCAACCGCGTGAGCCTGTTCGCGCTGATCTTCTCGATCGGCATCCTCGTCGACGATGCCATCGTCGTGATCGAGAACATCGCCCGCCACTGGGCGATGAAGGACGGCCGCTCGCGCGCCGGGGCCGCCATCGACGCGGTGGCGGAGGTAGGCAATCCCACCATCGTGGCGACCCTCACCGTGGTGGCCGCACTCCTGCCCATGCTTTTCGTCTCGGGGCTGATGGGCCCCTATATGAGCCCCATTCCGGCCAATGCATCGGCCGCGATGATCTTCTCCTTCTTCGTCGCCGTGATCGTGACGCCGTGGCTGATGCTGAAGATCAGCGGCGGACGTGAGGGCGGCGGGCATGATAGCCACCATGGCGCCGCCAACGGCGGCTTGCTGGGCCGCATGTACCTCGCGGTGGCGCGTCCCATCCTCAAGAGCAAGGCGCGCTCATGGGTCTTTCTCATCCTTGTGGGCATCGCCACGCTGGTCTCGCTTGTTCCCTTCTACACCAAGGACGTGACGGTGAAGCTGCTGCCCTTCGACAACAAGTCGGAGCTGCAGGTGGTGGCGGACCTTCCCGAGGGTTCCTCGATCGAGGAGACGAGCCGGCTTCTCACCGAGATTGCGGGTATGGCGCTCGCCATTCCGGAGGTACGTTCCGTCCAGACCCATGCGGGTGAGGCGGCGCCCTTCAACTTCAACGGCCTCGTGCGGCACTACTACCTGCGCAACGCGCCGGAGCTGGGTGATCTCCAGATCACGCTGGCGGAAAAGTCCGCGCGCGGCCGGACGAGCCACCAGATCGCGCTCGAACTGCGCGAGAAGCTGTCCTCCCTTGCGCTGAAGCCCGGCACCTCGCTGAAGGTGGTGGAGCCGCCGCCCGGCCCGCCGGTCCTCGCGACCCTGCTCGCCGAGGTCTATGGCCCAGATCCCGAGACGCGGCGCAAGACGGCGGAGAAGGTGCGCGAGGCCTTCGCGAGCGTGCCCTTCGTCGTCGACATCGACGACAGCTTCGGCCAGCAGATGCCGCGCGTGCGCATCGCCATCGACCAGGACAACCTCGAGTACCACAAGGTCGAGGAAGGCGATGTCTATGACACGCTGCAGGGTCTCTATGCGCAGAAGACGGTGGGCTATTCCCACCGTGGCGGCGGGCGCCAGCCCATCCCCATCACGCTCGGGCTGCCGAAGCCGGAACGGCGCATCAACGAGCGGGCGCTGTCCACCCCCGTTCCAGCCAATGCGCTTCCCGGCGGCCGGGGCGTGGTGGAACTCGGCGACGTCGTGAGCGTGCGCAACGAACTCTCCTCCTTCCCGATCTTCCGCCACAACGGCAAGCCCGCGGAAATGGTGACGGCGGAACTCGCCGGCGCCTTCGAGGCGCCCGTCTACGGCATGATCGAGGTCTCCCGTGCCCTCGACCGGGTCGACTGGACGGGCCTCGAGAAGCCGGTCATCGCGCTGCACGGCCAGCCCATCGACGATTCGAAGCCTGTGCTGCTGTGGGACGGCGAGTGGGAGGTCACCTGGGTCACCTTCCGCGACATGGGTGGCGCCTTCCTCGTGGCGCTGCTCGGCATCTACATCCTCGTCGTGGCGCAGTTCGGTTCCTTCAAGGTGCCGCTCGTCATCCTGACGCCCATTCCGCTCACCCTCATCGGCATCATGTTCGGGCACTGGCTGTTCGGCGCGGCCTTCACGGCCACCTCGATGATCGGCTTCATCGCGCTGGCGGGCATCATCGTGCGGAACTCGATCCTGCTCGTCGACTTCGTCAAGCATACGAACAAGCCGGGGGCCGATCTGCGCGAAGTGGTGCTTGCCGCGGGCGCCATCCGCTTCAAGCCCATCCTGCTCACCGCCATTGCCGCCATGATCGGCGCGGCGGTGATCCTCGCCGACCCGATCTTCCAGGGCCTCGCCATCTCGCTGCTGTTCGGGCTTGCGTCCTCCACGCTGCTCACCGTGCTGGTGATCCCCGCGATCTACATGGTGCTCCGCTACCGGGCACCCGAAGACATGAATGAAGTGCCTGCCATTTGAGACAACCAGAATGGGAGAGTGAAACATGGCGCATGTCGCCGTCCTCGGTGCGGGACTGGGTGGCACCATCATGGCCTATGAGATGAAGGAGCAGCTTCGCCCCGGCGATACGCTGACCGTCGTCACGAAGGACCCCAAGTATCACTTCGTGCCGTCCAACCCCTGGGTGGCGGTGGGCTGGCGCAAGCCCGCTGATATAGAAATCGATCTCGCCCCGATCTTCGCGAAGAAGGGCATTGCCTTCAAGGCGGTCGCAGCGAAGAAGCTGGAGCCCGAGCACAACAACCTCGAACTCGAGGACGGCAGCAGCCTCACGTATGATTATCTCATCAACGCCACGGGCCCGGAGCTAGCCTTCGACGAGATCGAGGGGATGGGCCCGGGGGGCTTCACCCAGTCGGTCTGCCACGTGTCGCATGCCTTGAAGGCGCATGAGGCCTTCGAGGAATTCTGCCGGAATCCCGGTCCCATCATCGTGGGCGCGGTGCAGGGGGCCTCCTGCTTCGGTCCTGCCTACGAGTTCCTCTTCATCCTCGAGACCGAGCTCCGCCGCCGCAAGATCAGGGACCGCGTGCCGATGACCTTCGTCACCGCGGAACCCTATATCGGCCATCTGGGCCTGGACGGCGTGGGAGACACCAAGGGCCTGCTCGAGAGCGAAATGCGCGCAAAGCATATCAAGTGGATCACCAGTGCGCGCGTGAAGAAGGCGGAAGCGGGAAAGATGACGGTGGAGGAGGTGGCGGATGACGGCGCCGTCAAGGCCACGCGGGAGCTTCCCTTCGGCTTCGCCATGATGCTGCCGGCCTTCCGCGGCGTGGCGCCCATGCGCGGCATCGAGGGGTTGTCCAACCCGCGCGGCTTCACGCTCATCGACAAGTTCCAGCGGAACCCGAAGTATCCCAACATTTTCGCGGTGGGTGTGTGCGTGGCCATTCCGCCCACGGGGCCAACACTCGTTCCCTGCGGCGTGCCGAAGACCGGCTTCATGATTGAATCCATGGTGACGGCGACGGCGAAGAACATCGGCCTCCTCCTCAAAGGCGAGGAGCCGCGCCACCAGGCGACGTGGAACGCCGTGTGCCTCGCTGACTTCGGCGATTCAGGCGTGGCCTTCGTCGCGCAGCCGCAGATTCCGCCGCGCAACGTCAGTTGGTCGTCCTCCGGAAAATGGGTGCACGGCGCCAAGATCGGTTTCGAGAAGTACTTCCTGCACAAGATCCGCAGGGGAACGAGCGAAACCTTCTACGAAAAGCTCGCGCTCGACATTCTGGGCATCGACAAGCTCAAGCAGACGGTGGAGGCGCCATAGAGCAGAAGCCCGCCCGCGTTGATGGCGTCAGCCAAAGGTGGCGGCGTAGCGCCTGCGCAGTTCCGCCTTCTGCACCTTGCCCATGGCGTTGCGCGGCAATTCGGCTTCGACGAGGATCCGCTTGGGAACCTTGAACTTCGCCAGGGTTTGCGACAGCGTGGCGATGATCTCCGCCTCCGGTGCGAGCGGGCCGGAGGCCGTCACCACCGCAACCACGCCCTCGCCGAAGTCGGGGTGCGGCACGCCGATCACCGCGCTCTCGCCGATGCCGGGGAGCGTATCGAGGACGTCTTCGATCTCCTTCGGGTAGACGTTGAAACCGCCGGTGATGATGAGGTCCCTGGCGCGGCCCACGATGGTCACGCGCGCATCATCCGCAATGGTGCCGACATCGCCCGTGATGAAATAATGGTCTGCGGTGAACTCTTCCCGCGTCTTCTCCGGCATCCGCCAGTAGCCCTTGAAGACATTGGGGCCCTTCACCTCCAGCACGCCGGGCTGGTTGCCCTGGATCCTGACGGATACGCCGGGCAGCGGAAAGCCCACCGTGCCCGGCACGCGCGCGCCGTCATAGGGGTTGGAGGTGATCATGCCGGTTTCGGTCATGCCGTAGCGCTCGAGAATGGCGTGGCCGGTCAGCGCTGCGAACGCGCGGTGCGTTTCGGCCAGCAAGGGGGCTGAGCCTGAAATGAACAGCCGCATGCCCCGCGCGGCCTCCCGCGTGAAGCCCTTCTCGGAAAGAAGGCGCGTGTAAAAGGTCGGAACGCCCATCATCAGCGTGGCCTGCGGCATCGCCGCAATCATCGCCTGCGCGTCGAACCTGTCGAACCAGACCATGCTGGCGGCAGACAGGAACGCCGTGTTGAGGGCAACGTAAAGCCCGTGCACATGGAAGATGGGCAGCGCATGCAGCAGCGTGTCCGCCCCCGTGATGCGCCAGAGGTCAACCAGCGTTTCCGCATTGGACGCCAGATTGCCGTGGGTGATCATCGCACCCTTGGAGCGGCCCGTGGTGCCGGAGGTGTAGAGAAGTCCTGCAAGGTCATCTGCCGCGCGCTCCGCGGTCTCGTGACGGTCATCCATGCTTGCGGCCAGTGCCGCGAGCGAGCCTTCGCCATGTGCACCGAGGTTGACCACGGCAAAGACCCCGCAGCGGTCCGCCAGCGTGCGCATCTCCACCTGCCGGGCGGGGTCGCACACGATCAGCTTCGGCTGCGCATCTTCCACGAAGTGGGTGACTTCCGCCGCGGTATAAGCGGTGTTGAGCGGCTGGTAGACGGCACCCGCCTTCATCACCGCCAGGTAAAGCAGCACGTTGGCGATGGATTTTTCCACCTGCACGCTCACCCGGTCACCCGGTCCGACGCCCAGGGTGGCCAGCGCATTGGCATAGCGTGACGCGCCGCGGCCAAGGTCGCCGAAGGTCAGCTGCAGGGAACCGTCGGCGGAACGGATGGCGCAGCGCTCCGCATGGGCCGCGAAGACCTGCTCGAAGCGCCGGTAGAGATTGCCGCCGCTCATGCCTCGATGAAGGCCTTCATGCGCTTGAGGGCTTCGACGATGTCCGCCTCGCTCGCCGCATAGGACAGCCGCATGAAGCCCTTGCCATTGGCGCCGAAACTGTCGCCGAAGATCAATGCAACGTAAGCCTTGTCCAGCAGCTCGCGCGCCAGATCGCGTGATTGCCAGCCGGTGCCTGAGATGTTGGGGAAGGCATAGAAGGCCCCACCCGGCACGCGGCAGCGCACGCCCTTGATGTCGTTCAGCCCTTTCACCACGATGTCGCGGCGCTTCTGGAAGCTTTTCCGGAAGCCCTCGATCTCGTCCATCGGCCCGGTGATGGCCGCAAGCCCCGCCATCTGGGTGGCGACACTGGTGCAGGAATGGTCGACCGTGATGAGCTTCTTCACATATTCGATCAGGTGCTTCGGCCAGATCCCAAAACCGAGACGCCAGCCCGTCATCGCGAATGTCTTCGACCAGCCGTCGAGGATGATGGTGCGGTCCCTGAGTTCCGGGAAGGAGAGGAAGCTCACGAAGTCAACCCCGTCATAGACCTGGTGGCTGTAGATCTCGTCCGAAAGAATGGCGACGTTCGGGTGCTTCGCCAGCCCATGCGCCAGCTTGGTGATCTCCGCGCGGGAGACGACGCCGCCCGTGGGGTTGGCCGGCGAGTTGATGATGATGAGCCGCGTGGCGGGGGTAATGAGCGAAAGCACCTCTTCCGCGTCGAAGCCGAAGTCCTTCTCCTCGCGGATGGGGTAGGGCACCGCCGTCGCACCGCTGGAGCGCGCCGCATCGCGATAGGGCGGGAAGCCGGGATCAGGATAGAGGATCTCGGCGCCGGGACCGCCAAACATCTGGCAGGCGAAATAGAAGGTCACCTTGCCGCCCGGCACGATCACCACTTCCTCGCCCGAGCTAGGCGCATTGAAGCGCCTGCCCACATATTGCGCCACGGCGTCGCGCAGCACGGGCAGGCCTTGCGGGCTGGTGTAGCCGTGCGGGCCGTCGCGCACCGCCTTCTCGGCGGCTTCCAGAATATGCTTCGGCGGGGTGAAGTCCGGTTGCCCGATGCCGAGATTGATGACCGGGTGGCCCTTGGCCTTCAGCGCATTTGCGCGGTCGAGCACGGTGAAGGCGGTTTCTTCTTCGATGGCCGCCACGGCAGGATTGATTTTCAACATCAGCTCACATCGTCGATTGCGGGGTCAAGCAGGTGGCTGACGTTCCGTCCGCCATGGCCTGTTTCTACGGCGCGGGCGAAGACTTCTGCAACGGATTCCGTCAGCCCTGAGGCGCAACCCAGACTTTCCGCCAGCGCGGCATAGTAACCGATGTCCTTGGCGGCATTCGCAAGTGCGAAACGGTAGCCGTCGAAGTCGCCCTTCAGCGCCGGTTCCACCATCTTGCGCAGCACGCCGGAATTGCCGGAGCCGTTGAGCATCACTTCATAAAGGTCCTTCCAGTCGATCTGTGCGGCCCGTGCGGCGCCGAAGGCCTCCGCCACCAGCGCCACCATGCCGGTGACGAGATAGTTGGAAATGAGCTTGGCCGTGTGGCCGGAGCCGGGCGGCCCGAAATGCCGGATGGTGGTGGCAAAGCAGGCGAGCAGCGGCCGGATGCGGTCGAAGGTCTCCGGGCTTGCCCCGCACAGCACACCCAGCACGCCCTGCTCGGCCTGTTCCGGCCCGCCCGTCAGCGGAATGTCGGCGTAGGCGACCCCCACGGCATCAAGCGCGTGCGCCAGCCGCTTGGTGGCCGCCGGTGCGGAGGTTCCGGCATCGAGGATGATGTGCCCGGGACTGAGGTGCGGTGTGAGCTGCGTCAGCGTCTCCTCCACCACCTTCGACGTGGTCACGCAGAGCAGGATCACCTCGGCCTCGGCCATCTCCTTCAGGGAATGCACCTCGCGCGCACCCCTTCCCACAAGGTCCTCGACGGGCACCCGGTTGCGGTGGGCGATCACGCTCACCTGGTGGCCATGTTTGAGGAGATTGGCCGCCATGCCATGGCCCATCATCCCAGCACCGATCAGCCCGACATGCATGCTTGCCTCGCTCCTCTGCCGCCATTAAGCAAGCGGTGAACTTGACGTCTTCTCCCGCTCCTGCAGCGGGAGAAGAAGGGACCCGTTGTGGAACACAACGGGGAGATGAGGGGAAGCGGACGCCGCACACCGTCCGGAGCCCGCTTTCCCTCAGCTACCCCAACTTCGTTGGGGCCCCCTCCTCTCCCGCTTCGCAGGAGAGGACGATGAGGGCAAACAAAACGAACCTGGAGTTTTCACTATGGCGCTGCACCGCAATTACATCAATGGCGAATGGCTTGAGGGCAAGGGCGTTCGGGAGAACATCAACCCGTCCGACATCACCGACATCGTCGGCGAATATGCCCAGGCCGACAAGGCGCAAACGGAAGCCGCCATTGCCGCTGCAAAGGCCGCCCAGCCCGCCTGGGCCGCAGCGACCCCGCAGGCGAGGGCGGATGCGCTGGAGTTGATCGGCACCGAGCTTCTGGCGCGCAAGGACGAGATCGGCCGGCTGCTGTCGCGCGAGGAGGGAAAGCCGCTCGCCAACGGCCTCGCCGAGACGATGCGCGCCGCGCAGATCTTCAAGTTCTTCGCGCAGGAGGCGCTGCGCGTGGAAGGTGTGGCCATCTCCTCCATCCGCCCCGGCGTGGACGTCACCATCACGCGGGAGCCGCTGGGCGTCGTCGGCCTCATCTGCCCGTGGAACTTCCCCATCGCCATCCCGGCCTGGAAGATGGCCCCGGCTCTGGCCTTTGGAAACGCGGTCGTCTTCAAGCCCGCGGACCTCGTGCCAGGCTCCGCCTGGGCATTGTCAGAGATCATCTCGCGCGCAGGGATTCCGAAGGGCGTGTTCAACCTCGTGATGGGCCGCGGCTCCGTCGTGGGCCAGACGATGCTGGAGTCGCGTGATGTGAATGCGGTCTCGTTCACGGGGTCGGTGGAGACGGGCGGAAAAGTCGCCATGGCCTGCGCCTCCCGCGGCGCCAAGTTCCAGCTGGAGATGGGCGGCAAGAACCCGCTCGTCGTGATGGACGACGCCAACCTCGACATCGCGGTGGCTGCCGCCCTCGACGGCGCCTTCTATCAGACGGGCCAGCGCTGCACGGCGTCCTCCCGCCTCATCGTTCAGTCAAAAGTGCATGACGCCTTTGTCGAGCGCATGGTGGACGGCATGAAGAAGCTGAAGGTGGACCACGCCCTGAAGGAGGGTACGGTGATCGGCCCCGTTGTCGACGAAGCCCAAATGGCGCAGGACGAGCGCTATATCCAGATCGCGCGCGACGAAGGCTGCGAACTCGCCTGGGGCGGCGAGCGGCTGAACCGCGACACCAAGGGCCATTACCTCAGCCCCGCGCTGTTCACCGGCACGAAGAACGACATGCGCATCAACCAGGAAGAGGTTTTCGGCCCCGTCGCCTCCGTCATCAAGGTCGAGTCCTACGACGAGGCGCTGAGTGTTGCGAACGATACGGCCTTCGGCCTCTCCTCCGGCATCATCACCACCTCGCTGAAGCATGCCAGTGACTTCCGCAAGAAGTCAGCCGCCGGCATGGTGATGGTGAACCTCGCCACGGCGGGTGTGGACTACCACGTGCCCTTTGGCGGCCGGAAAGGCTCGAGCTACGGCGCACGCGAGCAGGGGCGCCATGCGGTGGACTTCTACACGTCGATCAAGACGGCCTATACACTGGCTTAAGACCCCAAAAGATCTCACACAACATCTCACCATGGCCGGGCTTGACCCGGCCATCCTTTTTGTGGCCGCGGAAAGGATGCCCGGATCAAGTCCGGGCAAGGTGAGGCTACGGCGATCTCAATCCACCGGGGCAGGCACATCCTTAAGCCCGCCCCGCGCCTCACCCGCAAACACGAAGAGGCCGCTTGCCACCACGATGGCAGCGCCGGCCAGCGTCCAGAAGTCCGGCACGTCGCCGAAAAAGAGATAGCCGACGAGGATCATCCACACGATCTGCGTATACATGAAGGGTGCGAGCACGCTGGCGGGCGCCAGCCTGTGCGCCTGGATCAGCATGAAGTGCCCGATGGTGCCCACAAGCCCGATGAAGCCCAGCAGCAGCCACTGCATTCCCTGCGGCGTCTGCCATACGAAGGGCAGGGGAACAGCCCCCGCGGCTGCACCCACGAGGCCCACATAGAACAGCGATGTCTCTGCCCGGTCGCGCCCGCCCACCTTGCGCGTCACGATGTTATAGATGGCGCCGCAGAAGGATGACGCGATGGACAGCAGCATGGCCCAGTGGAAGCTGTCGCTGCCCGGCCGCATGATGACGAGCACCCCCATGAAGCCCACCGCCACGGCGATCCACCGTCTGAGCCCCACATGCTCGCCGAGGATCGGCACGGAAAGTGCGCAGACCCACAGCGGAATGGTGAAGAAGATCGCCGCCGTCTGCGCCAGTTGCAGGTGCATGATGGCGAAGAAGTTCAGCATCGTCGCCGCCATCAGCATCACGCCGCGCAAGGCCTGAAGTGCCGGGTGCCGCGTTGCCATCAGCTGCGGCCCGCCCTTGCGCATGATCACCAGGACGGAGAGGACGAAGGCCACCAGATAGCGCCCGAACACGGCAACCGCCGGCGGCAGCGTCTGCACGAGGTGCTTGGCGGCGGCATCCAGCAGGGTGAAGATGACCATGGAGGCCACCATCAGCAGGATGCCCTTGATGCGGGGGGTCATGCCCAGTCTGTTAGCGCGCCGCGGCGCGAGATGACATCCACGTCAAGCGTGCCCACCCCTGCGCTTTCCGCATGGGCGGGCCGGACTCAGGCCAGAACGATGCCGTGCTCGGCGAAACTGCGCCGCGCCGCATCGGCCGAACCGTCGAGGTCGATCGAGCGGCACGCAGCCTCGATCACCTCGGTGTCGAAGCCGAGCTTCCTGGCATCCTCCGCCGAGAAGCGCACGCAATAATCGAAGGCGAGGCCGACACAGACGACCTTCCGGAAGCCGCGCTCCGTGAGGTATCCGCCAAGCCCCGTGGGCGTCGTGCGGTCATTCTCGAAGAAAGCCGAATAGCTGTCGATCTCCGCGCGGAAACCTTTCCGGATGATGAGTTCTGCATTGGGAATGTGCAGGTCCTTGTGGAATTCCGCACCATGTGTGTCCTGGATGCAGTGGTCCGGCCACAGCGTCTGCGGCCCGTAGTGCATCATGGCGGTCTCGAAGGGGTTCTTGGCGGGGTGTGCGGTCGCGAAGGACTTGTGTTCCGCCGGGTGCCAGTCCTGCGTCAGCACAACATGCTTGAAGCCGCGCGCCAGGCGGTTGATGAGCGGCACCACCTCTTCGCCGCCCGGCACCGCGAGCTTGCCGCCCGGGCAGAAATCATTCTGCACATCGATAACGAGGAGAACGTCGGTTTCCTTCCACATGGCTTCACCTCATGTCTGCTATTGCCGCGGCACAGCCCTTGAAGGCCGGGAACCGGTCGACGATCACATAGACCGGAATGGGCCGCATCACATGCGCCAGCCGGCCCTTCTCCTGAAAGATGGTCCGGAACGTGCCCGTCTTCAATACATCCACGATCGAGGGCGCGATTCCGCCTGCGAGGTAGACCCCGCCACGCGCCTGCATGGTCATCGCAGCGTCGCCCGCGATCCGCGCCAGCCAGGTGATGAACTGGTCGAGCGTCTTTACTGCCGCCTCGTCGGTTCCCGCCAGCGCTGCCTGCAGCACCTCTTCAGGCGTTGACAGCGCCGGGTGTTCCGCCACCGCGCGGTACATGCGCAGCAGCCCGCCGCCGGTGATGGCATCCTCCGACTCGAACAGCACGCCGGGCAGCGTCATCTTCTCGCGCCACTCGAATTCCTCCCGCGTCTGCACCGGCAGGCTGATGTGGCCAACTTCGCCCGGAAGCGCCATCCAGCCGCCTTCAGGCAGGGGGGCGAGCGTTGCCATGCCAAGCCCGGTGCCGGGCCCCAGCACGATCTTGACCGCGGGTTTGGCGGGCGTCTCGCCGCCGATCTGCACGATGTCGTCGCCGGCCAGATGCGGCAGCGCCAGCGCCAGCGCCTCGAAATCATTGAGCAGGCGGAAGCTCCGTGCCTTGGCCGCTGTCCGCAGCGTTTCGCGCGTGAAGCGCCAGTCGCGATTGGTCAGCGCCACCCATTCGCCCTCGACCGGACCCGCCACCGCCACGGCGGCGCTGGCCAGCCCCGTCAGCCCCTGGGACTGGACATAGGCGGCAATCGAGTCTTCCAGGGAGGTGAAATTGTCATTCTTCTGCACGGCGACGCGGGACAGCTGGGTTGACCCCGGTTCCACCAGCCCGAAGCGAGAATTGGTGCCTCCGATATCGCCGACAAGTGCCAGTTCCGTCATGGATTTTCCCCCGGCCCTTCAACTGCCACGATGCCGGGGTTTCGGCAAGCTTTACCCTGCCCGAAAACACGTCTAGGTAATCCCCAAACCCTTTGAACCCTCAGGAATTCCGTGACCAACCCGCTCGAACAGGAAGTGGCGCGCAGGCGCACCTTCGCCATCATCTCCCACCCGGACGCGGGCAAAACCACGCTGACCGAAAAGCTGCTGCTGTTCGGCGGCGCCATCCAGCTCGCAGGCCAGGTGCGCGCCAAGGGCGACCGCCGCCGCACCCGCTCCGACTGGATGTCGATCGAGCGCGCCCGCGGCATTTCCGTCGTCACCTCGGT
>CAIYXE010000027.1 GCA_903930095.1 uncultured Hyphomicrobiales bacterium | reverse complement strand
CGCCGGTCCTGCATCGGCTGGTAGGCGAGCCGGGCATGATACTCGCAGTAGGGCGAGCCTTCACGGGGGCCATGACCGCAGAAGCAGAACTCCTCGCTGCCCGGGTCGCCGATCGGCCATTTGCAGGTCTTGTCGGAGAGGTGAAGGATCGTCACCCGGCCGTCCTGCGGAAGATCGACCAAGCGCAAGGGCTGCGGTTCGGGGATGGCGGCAGGCCGGACATGGACCTCGGCCCGCATCATCGGCTTCAGCGCGTTGTTGCCGGCAGTGGGCATGCTCGGCATGCTGCCGCCCGCACGCGGGGCGAGGCTCGGCTCACGCTGCTTGCGGGGCGCCCTCGGCTGGGCGCTGCGCTGCTGCTGCACGCGGCCCGACAGGTTGAGGCGGTGCACCTTGCCGATCACGGCATTGCGGGTCACGCCGGAGCCGAGCCGTCCGGCGATCTGGCTGGCGCTCAGCCCTTCCGTCCAGAGCTTCTTCAAGAGTTCGACGCGCTCGTCTGTCCAGGACAATTTCGCCCCTCCAAGATTGATTTCCTGCTCGTGCAACAACGGAATCCCTCATGCCTCGCCGGACCCAGATCCGTTCCAGCGCGTTCGACAACAAAACTGACAGTTAAGCGCTACATCTCGTAGCCTGACGCCACATCACTACAATACGCGGTAACTCACCCGCAACCTTTGGCGCTGGAATCGGACCTGTTTTCCCCAGTTTCCAGACCCTGCCGCATGGTTAATGAAACCTTACCAGCGTGACGAATCGGTGGTCCATGCGCTGTTTTGACTCAGTGTGGACAACCGTGAATCAGGGCCGGGATCGCGTGAATCAATCTGGCCCCCAAGCCGTGATTGACCGTGCGCGGCCTTGGAATTATAAGGTTTTTCCTCCGAGGCGCCCACCATTCAACGGCGGGCGCCTTTTGATTTCGACAGCCCAGGATTCCGCCATGATCACGCCCGTTCTTCCCACTTATGCCAGAGCGAAGGTCTCTTTCGAGCGGGGCGAGGGCGCGCGATTGTTCACACCGGAAGGGGAAGCCTATCTCGATTTCGGCGCCGGCGTGGCGGTGACCAGCTGCGGCCATCGCCACCCGCATCTTCTTCAGGCGCTCATCACTCAGGCCAACAAGGTGTGGCACACCTCGAATGTTTATCAGATGCCGGGCCAGGAAAAGCTGGCGCTGCAGCTGATCGAACACAGCTTTGCCGACACGGTGTTCTTCACCAACTCCGGTGCTGAGGCGCTCGAATGCGCGATCAAGATGGCGCGGAAGTATCATTCTGCCAATGGCCACCCGGAGAAGTATCGCCTCATCACCTTCGAAGGCGCGTTCCATGGGCGGACACTTGCCACCATCGCGGCGGGCGGCCAGGCGAAATATCTCGAGGGCTTCGGCCCCAAGGTCGAAGGCTTCGACCAGGTGCCCTTCGGCGATCATGACGCATTGAAGGCCGCGATTGGCCCTGAGACGGCTGGCATCCTGATCGAACCTGTGCAGGGCGAGGGCGGCATCCGCCCGGTGCCGCCGCAGTGCCTGAAGGGCCTGCGCGAGCTGTGCGATGCCCATGGCCTGCTGCTGATCTTCGATGAGGTCCAGTGCGGCATCGGCCGCACCGGCAAGCTCTTTGCGCATGAATGGGCGGGTGTTGCGCCTGACATCATGGCGATTGCCAAGGGCATCGGCGGTGGCTTTCCGCTGGGCGCTTGCCTTGCCACCGAAAAGGCCGCCTCCGGCATGACGGCGGGAACGCATGGTTCCACCTTCGGCGGCAATCCGCTGGCAACCGCGGTGGGCAACGCCGTGCTCGACGTGGTGCTGGCGCCGGGCTTTCTCGAGAGCGTGCAGCAGCGCGCCCTGACATTGAAGCAGAAGCTCGCCGCGCTGAAGGACCAGCACCCCACCATCATCGAGGATGTTCGCGGCGCGGGGCTGATGGTCGGCATCAAGTGCAAGGTGCCCAATACCGCTCTTCAGGCCGCAGCCCTCGACCAGCATCTTCTCACCATTGGCGCGGGCGATAATGTTCTGCGCCTGCTGCCGCCCCTGATCGTGACCGACGCCGACATCGCGGAGGCGGTCGACAAGCTCGACCGTGCAGCCCGCGCACTTGAAGCGCAGGCGGCCTGAGGACCAGATCATGGCGGCTCCGAAGCATTTTCTTGATATCTCCGATTTCGACGCGGCAACGCTGAACGGCATATTGTCCAGGGCGCGCGCCATGAAGGACGCGCGCCGCGGCCTGCCCAAGGGCTTGCTGGAAAAGGACGAGCCGTTGAAGGGCCGCATGCTGGCGCTGATCTTCGAGCGGCCCTCCACCAGGACGCGCGTATCCTTCGAAGTCGGCATGCGCCAGCTGGGCGGGCAGACGCTGGTGCTCACCGCCGCCGACATGCAGCTCGGCCGCGGCGAGACCATCGCCGACACGGCACGTGTGCTCTCGCGCTATGTCGATGCCATCATGATCCGCGCGGCGCGCCATTCGAACCTCACGGAACTGGCCGCTGCCGCCACCGTTCCGGTCATCAACGGCCTCACCAACCTCTCCCACCCCTGCCAGGTCATGGCCGACGTGATGACCCTGGAGGAGCATGTGGCACCCCTCAAGGACCTTACCGTGAGCTGGGTGGGCGATGGCTACACTGTCGCCGCCTCATGGATCCATGCCGTGGGCCGCCTGGGCGGCAAGCTCAGGATCGGCGCACCGGAGCAGCTTGCCCCCGCCCCCGAACTCATGGCCTGGGCCAGGGCGCAGGGCGCTGACGTGAGCCTGATGCAGTCGCCCGAAGAGGCGGTCGACGGTTCGCATTGCGTGATCACCGATGCCTGGGTGTCCATGCATGACACCGATGGCGAGAGCCGGCACAACCTGCTGAAGCCCTACCAGGTGAACGAGCGCCTGATGGCGCTGGCCCGGCCAAACGCCAAGTTCATGCACTGCCTGCCCGCGCACCGCGGCGAGGAAGTGACGGACGAGGTGATGGATGGACCCAACTCCCTGATCCTCGACGAGGCGGAAAACCGCCTTCATATCCAGAAGAGCATCCTGCTCCACTGCCTGGGGGCGTGATGGCGGAGCTGGACCTGCCGGGCGAGGACCTGGTTCTTCCCTTCGAGATCAAGCCGCTTGGCGTGCGCGGCAGGCTGGTGCGGCTGGGTGCGGCGGTGGACGACATCCTGCACCGCCATGATTACCCGCCGCCCGTCTCTGCCCTGCTGGCGGAAGCCGTGGCGCTGACTGCCATGCTGGGCGCCATGCTGAAGTTCGACGGCAAATTCATCCTCCAGACCAAGACGGACGGGCCAGTGGACATGATCGTGGCGGACTACGTGTCGCCCGGCCGCATCCGCGGCTATGCCCGCTTCGATGCCGCGCGCGTGGCCGCACTCGAAAGCCCTACGCAGCAGGCCCTTCTGGGCAATGGCTATCTGGCGATGACGGTGGACCAGGGGCCGGACATGGAACGCTACCAGGGCATCGTGCCGCTCCACGGCGAAGACCTGACGGCGGCGGCCCACGGCTATTTCGAGAAGTCCGAGCAGATCCCCACCCGAATCCGCCTGGCGGCAGGCCCGCTCATGCAGCGCGGCAGCAAGGCGGAGAGCTGGCGGGCCGGCGCCATCATGGTGCAGCACCTGCCGCGCGAGGGGGGCCAGAGCCCGCTTCCCACCCATTCTGGCGATGCACCCGGGGGGGATGATGCCGCCCCGCAGGAGCATGACGACTGGGTCAAGGCGCGGCTGCTGCTGGACACGGTGGAAGACCATGAGTTGCTGGATCCGCAGCTTTCAGCCGAGCAGCTGCTTTACCGCCTCTACCATGAGGACGGCGTCACCGCCTATGCCGCCACCCCGCTGGCGCGCTATTGCAGCTGTTCGCAGGAGGGCATCACCAGCATGCTGGCCCGGTTTCCCGCAGAAGATCAGGCCGATATGGTGGAAAACGGCGAAATTGCCGTCACCTGCGAGTTCTGTTCAACCACCTACCATGTCAGGCCGTCGGAACTCGCCCGGTGAGACGGAATCCGGCCGCTGTCGCATTTGAACCGAAACCTGTCCGAATTGTGAGTTCTATTCACCACTGCGTTATGAGAGTGTCATTGACGGAGTGAATGCTCCATGACAGTTTCAAAAGACTGTTTCAGGAGAAAGGGCCCCCGGGCCCCAACCAGAAGAAGAACGGAACAGGGACAGGCGGAGGATCCAGGCTGGGAGGCCAAAGGCGGTCCATCCCGGTGCTTCATTCGCCCGCCCCTTCCGCATGATTGACCGGTCACTTAAGGAGAGAGACGCATGACCGAATTCGAAATGAAGATGAAGGCCGCGCAGAAGGCCGTTGGCCTCGGCCGGCTGTCCCGCCGCGATTTCATCCAGTTCGCGCTGGCCTCCGGCATGACGCTGGCGGCCGCCCAGACGCTGTTCGCCACCGCCGCCCGCGCTGAGCCCAAGAAGGGCGGCGTGTTCAAGTCAGCTGTCGGCCACGGCCAGACGACGGACTCGCTCGATCCCTCCACCTGGTCCAACGGCTTCACTTTCGCCTGGGGCAAGTCGGTGATGGGTGCGCCGCTCGTCCAGATCAACCAGAAGAACGATGTCGTTCCCCACGTCGCGGAGAGCTTCGAGCCGGCTGACGGCGCCAAGAAGTGGATCTTCAAGATCCGCAAGGGCATCACCTTCCACAACGGCAAGGCGCTGACCGCCGATGACGTGGTGGCCACCATCAACTATCACATCGGACCCGACTCCAAGTCTCCCGCCAAGGGCGTTCTCTCGAACGTCACGGCCGTCAAGGCTGATGGTCCGGACACGGTGGTGTTTGAGCTGAGCGGCGGCAACGCCGACTTCCCCTATCTGCTCTCCGACTACCATCTGTCGATGTACCCCTCCGAGGGCGGCAAGATCCAGTGGGAGCAGGGCATCGGCGCTGGCCCCTATGTGCTCAAGTCCTTCGAGCCGGGTGTCAAGCTCATCGCCGAGCGCAACCCCAACTACTTCGGCACGACCTGGTTCGACGGCATCGAGGTTCTCTCGATCATCGACGTCGCCGCGCGCACCAATGCCTATCTCTCGGGCGAGGTGCACTACATCGACCGCGCCGACGTGAAGACCATCGACCTGCTGAAGAACGCGCCGGAAACCGAGCTCTACAACGTCTCGGGCTTCGCGCATTACACAGCGCCCATGCACTGCGACACGGCTCCCTTCGACAAGGTCGAAGTGCGCCAGGCCATCAAGTGGGCCATCAACCGCCAGGACCTGGTCGACAAGATCCTTTATGGCTACGGCTCACCCGGCAACGACAACCCGCTGTCGCCCTCGCTCAAGTATGCGATCAACGCCGAGCCGGTCTACAGCTATGACCCGGAGAAGGCCAAGTCGCTGCTCAAGAAGGCCGGCCTCGAGAACCTGAAGGTCGATCTCTCGGCTTCGGATGCCGCCTTCCCCGGTGGTGTCGACGCCGCACTGCTGATGGCCGAACACGCCAAGGCCGCCGGCATCGAGATCAACGTCGTGCGCGAACCGAACGACAGCTACTGGGACAACGTCTGGCTCAAGAAGCCCTGGAGCCTCTGCTACTGGGGCGGCCGTCCCACGGCGGATGCGTTCCTGTCGATCTCGCTCGCCGCTGATGCTGCCTGGAACGACACGCGCTGGAAGAACCCGCGCTTCAACGAGCTGCTCGTCGCGGCCCGTGCGGAGACGGACGAGGCCAAGCGCCAGGCGATGTATGCCGAGTGCCAGCAGCTCGTCCACGACGACGGCGGTCAGATCAACCTGATGTTCAACAACTACGTTGGCGCGCTCTCCACCAAGATCGGCCATGGTGAGTTCAACTCGGACTTCGACCATGACGGCGGCTTCATGTATGATCGCTGGTGGATGGCCTAAGTCAGGCTGACATTACTTAAATTTGTGGTTCCGGACCCCGTCAACAGCGTTGACGGGGTCTTTTCGTCATGAGAACCTTTGGGCCATGTGATGGTGGCAGGTCCAGTCGAAGCCATGAGAATTCAATTCATGGCACGCCTGCGGGAGGCGGAGTTTCAAGGCCCGCGCCGTATCACGCAACGACGGCGGCCGTCATGAACGGAACCGCCATTCATATGCCGGCCAACCCGGCTGAGGGAGAGAAGAGAAGACATGAACGACATCCAGAACAAGCTTGATACCGCGCTCAGGCAGGCCGTGAAGGGCCGCATCACGCGGCGTGAATTTACCCAGCTGGCGCTCGCCTCTGGCGTCAGCCTCGCGGCTGCCAACAGCATGTTCACGACGGCACATGCTTCGGAGCCGAAGAAGGGCGGCACCTTGAAGATCGGCGTGGGCCATGGCGCCACCACCGACTCCATGGACCCTGGCACCTATCCTGACCAGTTCACCGGCACGGCGCTCTGGGGCACGCTGGCGAACAGCCTGACCGAGATCGATGCCGACGGCAGCGTGATCGGCGACGTGGCCGAGAGCTTCGAGCCGGCCGACGGCGCCAAGAAGTGGGTGTTCAAGGTCAGGAAGGGCATCACCTTCCACGACGGCAAGACAGTGACCGCCGATGACGTGATCGCCTCGCTGCAGCATCACCTTGGCGAGAACTCGAAGTCGGCCGCCAAGTCGCTTCTCAAGGAAGTGACCAGCATGAAGGCCGATGGCCCCGAGACGGTCGTCTTCGAACTCTCGGGCGGCAACGCCGATTTCCCCTACACCGTGTCCGACTATCACATGCCGATCATGCCGAAGAAGGCTGATGGCACCGTGGACTGGGAATCCGGCAACCGCACCGGCGCTTACAAGCTCGAGAAGTTCGAGCCGGGCGTCACCGCGACCTTCACCAAGAACGAGAACTACTACAAGTCTGGCAAGGGCTGGTTCGACCGGGTCGAGTTCCTGTCGATCAAGGATGTGGCGGCGCGCACCAATGCGTTGCTCTCGGGCGAGATCCACTACATGGACCGCTGCGACCTGAAGACCCTCGACATGCTGAAGTCGAACCCCGACGTCACCGTGCAGGAGATCACCGGCTACGGCCATTACATCTACGTGATGAACGTGACGGCGAAGCCTTTCGACGATGTGAACGTCCGGCTTGCCATCAAGCACTCGATCAACCGCGATGACGTGCTGGCGAAGGTGTTCCTCGGCCACGGCACGGTGGGCAACGACAACCCGATCGCACCCACGGTGAAGTTCGCGGTCGATCCGCAGCCGCGCCACGTCTACAACCCCGACAAGGCCAAGGAATATCTGAAGAAGGCAGGCCTCGAGAGCCTCTCGTTCGACCTGTCGGTGGCAGATGCCGCCTTCGCGGGCGCGGTGGACTCCGCCATCCTCTGGAAGGAGCACGCCAAGGCCTGCAACATCGACATCAACGTGATCCGTGAGCCGGATGACGGCTACTGGGACAATGTCTGGCTCAAGAAGCCCTTCGTTGCTTCCTACTGGAGCGGCCGTCCCACGGTCGACTGGATGATGACCACGGCCTATGCGGCGGATGCTGCGTGGAACGACACGTTCTGGAAGCATCCGAAGTTCAACGAGCTGCTCGTCGCCGCCCGCTCCGAGACGGATGAAGCCAAGCGCGCCGCCATGTATGCCGAGATGCAGCAGATCCTGCATGACGACGGCGGACTTGTGAACATCCTGTTCAACTCCTACGTCGAGGCCCATGCCAAGAACCTGGGCCACGGCAAGGTGGCGGCCAACTGGCAACTCGACGGCATGCGCATCGCCGAGCGTTGGTGGTTCACGGCCTGACCCGGGGATAACACCCGCTAACCCGGGGCCGGATGGCGGCAGCGCCATCCGGCCCCTCTTCAATTTTGCAGTAGCGCAGGCAGCTTGTTCTGCTACTGTCATAAAAACGGCCCGGCGAGAGGCCGGAGAAAAAGTGCGAGCACGATCCCGCCGCAAGAGTGGTTCCCACCGCTGCGGGTGATGCTCCAGGGGAGTGTCATGCATCCGGTTCTGAAAACCGTACTGCAGCGCTTGGGACTGGGTTTGCTGACGCTTTTCGTGGTGTCGGTCTTGATCTTCTCGTCCCTCGAATTGCTGCCAGGAGGATTTGCGGAAGCGATTCTCGGTCAGGGCGCAACGCCTGAAACCGTGGCCGCATTCAACCGCGAGATCGGCCTCGACCGGCCGGCCACGGTGCGCTACCTGGAGTGGATCGGCGGCGTGCTGACGGGCGATTTCGGCTATTCCTATGCAGGCCTCGGCGGCTCCATCAAGCAGAGCGTCACGGACCTGATCGCGCCCCGCCTCTACAACACCTTCTTCCTCGCCATCATGACGGCCATCGTTGCGGTGCCGCTGTCGCTCATCCTCGGCATCCTGGCGGCGCTGTACCGCAACAGCTGGTATGACCGGATCGTCAACTCCGTGACGCTCACCACGATTGCCACGCCCGAGTTCTTCATCGCCTATCTCCTGATGTTCTTCCTGGCGCTCAAGCTCAAGTGGTTCCCCACGCTGTCGACCGTCTCGGATTCGACGGCGTTTCTCGAGCATGTTTGGCGCGCGGCACTTCCCGCCCTCACGCTCACCCTCGTCATCGTGGCGCATATGATGCGCATGACCAGGGCGGCGCTGATCAACCTCCTCTCCAGCCCCTACATGGAAATGGCGCAGCTTAAGGGCGTTCCCAAGCGTGAGGCCATCGTCAAGCATGCGCTGCCCAATGCCTGGGCGCCGATCGCCACCGTCATCGCCTTCAACCTTGCCTATCTCGTGGTCGGCGTCGTGGTGGTGGAGGTTGTCTTCGTCTATCCCGGCATCGGCCAGCTGATGGTCGACTCAGTTTCGAGCCGCAACATGCCCGTGGCGCAGGCCTGCACGCTGATTTTCGCGGCGACCTATATCCTGCTCAACCTCTCGGCTGACATCATCTCGATCATCACCAATCCGCGTCTGTTGCACCCGAAATGACCGCGCAAGCCCCCGACATCCGCAACGTCCGCGCCCGCCGAACCTTCTGGGAGAATGCGAAGCGCACGCTTGCGACCGCACCGCTCAGCGCCTGGTTCGGCATGATCGTGATCCTGATCTATGTGATCGCCGCAGTCTTCGCGCCATGGATCGCGCCCTTTGGCGAGTCCGAGGTGGTGGGCAAGGCCTACCAGCCAGCCGGCCCTGATTTCTGGCTCGGCACCGACCAGATCGGCCGCGACCTGTTCTCGCGCCTCATCTATGGTGCGCGCAACACGATTGGCATCGCCTTCTTCACCACGCTGCTGTCCTTCATCATCGGCGGCACGCTCGGGGTGCTCACGGCGCTGAAGCGCGGCTGGCTCGACCAGGTCGTTTCGCGCGTCGTCGATGCCTTCCTGGCGATCCCGGTCCTGATCTTCGCGCTGATGCTGCTCGCCGTCTTCGGCAAGAGCATCATCAACCTCGTCTTCATCCTCGCGCTGCTCGATGCGACCCGCGTTTTCCGCCTGGCGCGCGCCACGGCGCTGGACGTGGTGGTGATGGACTATGTCGAAGCCGCCAAGCTCCGCGGCGAGAGGATGAGCTGGATCATCTTCAGGGAAGTGCTGCCCAACATCCTGCCGCCGATGATTACCGAGTTCGGCTTGCGCTTCTGCTTCGTCTTCCTCACCATCTCCGCCCTGTCGTTCCTGGGTGTCGGCATCCAGCCGCCCACCGCCGACTGGGGTTCCATGGTGGCCGAGAGCAAGACGCTCATCACCTTCCCGGTCCGCAGCTTCCCGTGGATCCCGGCGCCCTTCTATCCGGCCATCGCCATCGCGCTGCTGACGGTTGCGATCAATTTCGTGGTGGACTGGTTCCTCCACAAGACCAGCGGGCTGCGCGATGAAAAGTGATAAGCAACGCGTCAAGGGCGAGACCCTTCTCGAGATCCGCGGCCTGAAGATCGAAGGCAACTCCGATGGCGTCTGGCATCCGATCGTCAAGGGTGTGGACCTTACGCTGAAGCGTGGCGAGGTTCTGGGCCTCATCGGCGAGTCAGGCGCCGGCAAGTCGACGATCGGCCTGGCGGCCATGGGTTTTGCGAGGCCCGGCTGCCGCATTGTCGACGGCACCATCATGTTCGACGGCATCGACCTG
>CAIYXE010000026.1 GCA_903930095.1 uncultured Hyphomicrobiales bacterium | reverse complement strand
GCGGCGCCTGCGTGATAGGCGAAATCTGCGACCCGATGCATTTCGACAAGGAGAACAAGAGACTCCATGCGTAACTCATCCGAACTCATCCTGCCGCGCGTCTCTCCGCTCACTGGCGTGGCGGTTCAGGGCCGTTTCGGCACCAGCAAGGGCGCGCCGGGCGTGACTTTCACCGTCCGCCACCCGCTGTCGATCGTCACGGTGATCGCCCGAGCGGGGCAGGGCGAGGCCACCGCCGCGGCGCTTCGGGACCACCACCCGCAATGGGCAGGACCGGACCAGTATTTCGTGCTGGCCGAAAACAGGGGGGAGGGCGCTCTCTACCGCGAACTCAAGGCGAAGCTGTCCGGGCTTGCCTCCGTCACGGACCAGAGCCATGGCCGTGTCGTCATCCGCATCGCAGGTCCCAGGGCCCGCGCCGTGCTGGCCAAGGGAACGCCCGTCGATCTGAACCCGGATGCCTTCCCGTCCGGCACATCCGCACTCACACAGATGGCCCATGTCGGTGTGCACCTTACGCGCGCAGGCGATGATGTTTTCGACCTCTCTGTGTTCCGCGGCTTCTCCGAGAGCTTCTGGGAGTGGATCACCGAACAGGCTGCGGAATTCGGCTACCAGGTCATTTGATCCGGCTTAGACTTTCGGCTAGATCGACGGACTCGTTTGATCCGCACTTATCAGTTGTGCGTTATTCTCCTTTTGAAATGCAACAAGCAAGCCGGCTAGCGGCTGCACAAACCGGGAGGAAAGACCGATGTCGAAGAACCGCAATGCCGCCGACGCCGCCTCACGCCGCGCCTTCCTGAAGTCGGGAGCGACCGCCGCAGCGGTGGGCGCCGCCACAATCGCGATGCCCAATGTGGCCCGCGCACAGGAAGCCGTGGTGTTCAAGTTCCAGAGCACGTGGCCGGCGAAGGACATCTTCCATGAGTATGCGCAAGATTTCGTCAACCGGGTCAATGAGATGGGTGGCGGGCGCCTGAAGATCGAGCTGCTTGCCGCGGGCGCGGTGGCCAAGGCGCTCGAGGTTCAGGATGCTGTTCTCTCCGGCACGCTCGATGGTGGCCATGGCGTCACCGCCTACTGGTATGGCAAGCACAAGGCCTTTTCCCTGTTCGGTACGCCGCCCGCCTGGGGCTGGCGCGCTAACCAGATGCTGGGCTGGATCAAGTATGGCGGCGGCCAGGCGCTGTATGATGAACTCGTGCAGCAGGTCCTGGGGCTTGACCTCGTCGGCTTCCTGACGGGTCCGATGCCGACCCAGCCGCTGGGCTGGTTCAAGCAGCAGGTCACCGACGCCGCACAGCTTCAGGGCCTCAAGTACCGCACCGTCGGCCTCTCTGCCGACCTGTTCAAGGAGATGGGGGCCGCCGTCACCATCATGGGCGGTGGCGAGATCGTGCCGGCCATGGACCGCGGCCTTCTCGATGCGGCTGAGTTCAACAACCCGACCTCCGACACGATCCTGGGCTTCCCCGACGTTTCCAAGGATTACATGGTGCAGAGCTACCATCAGGCGGCCGAATGCTTCGAGATCGTCTTCAACAAGACCAAGTTCGATGCACTGCCTGCGGAGCTTCAGGCCGTGATCCGCTATTCTGCAGAGTCTGCGTCTTCCGACATGAGCTGGAAGGCGATGGATCGCTACTCCAAGGACCTCGAGGCCCTGAAGGCAGCAGGTGTGAAGGTGCACCAGACGCCGGACTCCGTGTTGCAGTCACAGCTTGCGGCATGGGACAAGGTGATCGCAGCGCAGTCAGCCGATCCCTTCTTCGCCAAGGTTGTGGAGAGCCAGAAGGCCTGGGTCAAGCGCGTGGTGGGCGCGCAGTTCGAGCTCGAAGTCGACCAGAAATTGGCTTACGATCACTTCTTCAAGGCTTGAGGGACGTACCAACGGAAGAATGCTGGCCGGGGGATATCCCTCGGCGGCATCGCCGGATGGAGGGGGGTCAGTGATGAAGCTCGACCGCTGGGCCTTTGCGCTGTTTGCGCTGGGCGTGGCCGTAATTGTTGCGGCCATGTTCTGGTCTCTTGCCGCCTATGGCGAAGTGGGCCGGATGGTGGCGAGCAAGGGGCTGAGGCCCAACAACAGCTTCGCTTGTTTCGTCTCCTGGGCGGAACGCTGTGCGCTGCTCACCGAAGCCCATGTGAAGAAGGGCACGACTGCCTACTCTCCGCTCGCCTTCTGGGCAGGCGTCGCGATGATCCTGGCCAGTTTCTGGTTGCAACTGAAGCCGCGTATGCCGGGAGAGGCCTGGGCGCCTCGCCTGCAGCGTCTTCTGCTGCCGGTTGACCGCGTCAGCGCCATCGTGGGGCAGTTCTTCGCCTGGTCCATCCTGCTGCTGACCTTTGCCGTCAGTTACGAGGTGTTCTCCCGCTATGTGCTGGGCGCGCCGACCGACTGGGCGTTTGATGCGAGCTATATTCTTTATGGACTCCTCTTCATCATGGCGGGCGCCTATGC
>CAIYXE010000025.1 GCA_903930095.1 uncultured Hyphomicrobiales bacterium | reverse complement strand
GGGCGAGCCCTCGGGGTGGTTATGGTCGCGCGCCAGTTCAAGTCGGATCTTGGTCAGCATGAGGGGGCTTTTCCTTAGTGTGACATCAGCACGGGGCGGCTCATCCGGTTCAGCACGAAGCGGGTGGCGCCGCCGAAAATGAGCTCCGCCAGGCGGCTGTGCCCATAGGCGCCCATCACGATCAGCCCCGCGCCGGTGTCTTCCGCGCAGCGCATCAGCGCCTGGCCCTCGTCGAGGCCGTCGGTGGGGTAGCCCTGCGCCTCCGCCTTGACGCCATGGCGGGCCAGGGCTTCCGCGAGATCGGCTCCCGCCACGCTGCCGCGCAGGGCCGGGTCCTTCTGCGGATCGACGCGAACGATGCGCACCTTCTCCGCCTTCTGGAGCAGCGGCAGCGAGTCGAAGGCCGCCCTTGCGGCCTCACGGCCACCGTCCCAGCCAACCACGATCTCCTTCAGCACGATGCGCGCGTCGCCCTTTGCGGGCAGCACGATCACCGGGCGGCCCACGGCCATCACCACCTGTTCCACGAAATCGCGCTCAACCCCGGTGATCTCGTCAATGTTGGTCGCTGACACCATCACCACGTCGGCGCTGCGCCCGGTGGCGATCACCTCCTCGGCGATGACCGGGGTGCGGGCATCGAGCAGATGGAAGTCGTGCGGCAATGCTTCACGCCGCATCGCCTCCTCGAAGGCCTGCTTCACGCGCTGGGCGTTGTCCTTGAAGAAGCTGCGGTTGCCCTCGAAAACCTGGGGCGCCGCCTCAAAGCCGACGGACGGATAGACCTGCACGGCGGGAATCACATAGAGCCCCGCAACATGCCCGCCCGTTTGGCGCGCGAGATCGACGGCAGCCGCCACCAGTTCGGCCAATCGGCCAACCTCGTTCAGTGACACCAATATTGTCTTGTAGCTCATCGCACCGGCCTCCCGTTTGGCAGTGATTCATGAACGCAAGACGATGCCGGGTCCTTGACCGGGATCAATGCCTTCCACTGTCGTGCCCGGCAGCCTCGGCAAGCCGGTCGAGGTTCGGCACCATGATGAGCCTGTTGGTGCTGAGGCGCACGACATTGCTGGTCTTGAGCCGCGTCAGCTGGCGGCTCACCGTCTCGATGGTAAGGCCCAAATAATCCGCAATGTCAGAGCGGGTGAGCGGCAGTTCGAAGGCTGCAGCACCCGGTGTGCTTTTGTGCACGCAGCCCGTCAGCATGCTGCGCCGCGCCAGCATATAGAGGAAGCTCGCCACCTTTTCTTCCGCCGTCTTGCGGCCCAGCAGCAGCATCCAGTCGCGCGCCGCATCGAGTTCGTCGAGCGTGTGCTGGAACAGGCGCTGCTGCAGGCCGGGATACTCGCCCACCAGCCGCTCGAAGGCGGCATTGGGAAAGGTGCAGATCTCGACATCGGTTGCAGCTTCGGCGGAATAGGGATTGTTCTTCGAATAGGCACGGCCGAGGAAGTCCGGCGCGAAGAGAAGGCCCACAATCTGCTGCCGCCCGTCGGGCAATGTCTTGGTCAGCTTGATCGCGCCAGAGATGACGTTTGCAAAGAAATCAACCGGTTCATCGTCAGAGATGATTGTCTGGCCTGCGCTGATTTTCTTGCGATGTGCGATTTGCGCCAGCTGCTTGATCTGGACCTCGTCCATCGCCCCGCACACAGCCTGATGACGCACCGAGCAATGCTCACATCGTTGCAGGACGTCCGACAGAGAACTGGGAAGCGAACCGTGCATAATTGCAACGTTAGCCTGATCTTCGCCCTGCGGCAAGCGCCAAGCCGAACTATTCGTGGAGGCGTCCTCCTCAGGAACTGCCCCTCCCCTGGTGGGGAGGGTTTTTTCTCAATTACTCCGCGGCCTTCAGGGCCATCGGGTTATTCGGATGGGTCGTCCAATTTGCGTAATCAGGATTGATCTTCCGGCCAGTACGCGGGTCAACACCCTCGGTCTGCCGCTCCATGGTGATGCAGCTGTCGACCGGGCAGACCTCAACACAGAGATTGCAGGCCACGCACTCCGCATCGATAACCTCGAAATGGCGCTTGCCGTCCTTTTCCTTCATGATGGCCTGGTGCGATGTGTCCTCGCAGGCCGCGTAGCAGCGGCCGCACTTGATGCAGAGGTCCTGGTCGATCCGGGCCTTGGTGATGTAGTTGAGGTTCAGATACTGCCAGTCGGTCACATTGGGCACCGCGCGGCCGCGGAAGTCCTCGATGCTCGCAAAGCCCTTCTCGTCCATCCAGCGGGCAAGGCCGGTCTTCATCTCTTCCACGATGCGGAAGCCATAGGTCATGGCCGCCGTGCACACCTGCACCGTGCCTGCTGACATGGAGATGAACTCCGCCGCATCCCGCCAGGTGGTGATGCCACCGATCGCCGAGATGGGAAGCCCGCGGGTTTCCGCATCGCGCGCGATCTCCGCCACCATGTTGAGGGCAATGGGCTTCACCGCCGGGCCACAATAGCCGCCATGGCTGCCCTTGCCGTCAATCGTCGGCATCGGCGCGAAATTGTCGAGATCGACGGACACGATGGAAGAAATGGTGTTGATGAGCGACACCGCATCGGCACCTCCCGTGTGCGCCGCGCGCGCGGGGTAGCGGATGTCGGTGATGTTGGGGGTCAGCTTCACGATCACCGGCATGCGTGAATACTGCTTGCACCAGCGGGTCACCATCTCGATGTATTCCGGCACCTGGCCCACGGCAGCACCCATGCCGCGCTCGCTCATGCCATGCGGGCAGCCGAAGTTGAGCTCGATGCCGTCGCAGCCCGTCTCCTCCACACGCGGCAGAATGGCCTTCCAGCTATCCTCCGTACACGGAACCATGATGGACACGATCATCGCCCGGTCCGGCCATTCGCGCTTCACCTTCTTGATTTCCTGAAGGTTCACCTCCAGCGGCCGGTCGGTGATGAGTTCGATGTTGTTGAGGCCGAGCAGCCTGCGGTCAGCCCCATGGATCGCGCCATAGCGCGGCCCGTTGACGTTGACGATGGGCGGTCCTTCCTCGCCCAGCGTCTTCCACACGACGCCACCCCAGCCCGCCTTGAAGGCGCGCACGACGTTGTATTCCTTGTCGGTCGGCGGGGCCGAGGCCAGCCAGAACGGGTTGGGAGACTTGATGCCGATGAAGTTGGAGCGAAGATCAGCCATGGCTTTTCCCCTTATGCCGTGAGGAACTGGTGAATGGATTCAGCCGCGCGGCGGCCATCGTCGACGGAGGCAACCGTCAGGTCGAGCCCGCCGGCCACGCAGTCGCCGCCGGCCCAGATGCCGGCAACGCTGGTGCGCTTGAGGCTGTCCACCTTGATGCGCCCGCCTTCAAGTTCAAGCTTTCCGCCCAGCACGTCCACATAGGATTGGCCGATCGCCTTGAAGATCATGTCGGCGGCGATGTCGAAATGCTCACCCGTGCCAGAGAGCTTGCCGTCCGTCTCGCGGATGTATTCGCAGGTCAGGCCCACGGCCTTGTCGTTTTCCACGATCACCTGCTTCGGCATCGCCCAATGCTTGATCTTGACGCCCTTCGTCTGGGCCAGGTGCTGCTCATATGTGCTGGCCTTCATCTGGTCCGGCCCGCGGCGGTAAAGGATGGTCACATCCTCCGCCCCCAGAAGCTTGGACTGCACGGCAGCGTCAACTGCCGTCATGCCGCCGCCGATCACCACCACGCGGCGGCCGACGGGCAGGCCAGAAAGGTCCTTGGCCTGGCGAAGTTCCGCAATGTAGTCGATGGCGTCCTCCACGCCCGATGCCTCATCATTGGCCGCGCCGAGCGCATTCACGCCCTGAAGCCCGATGCCGAGGAAAACCGCATCATAGTCATTCTGCAGGGCGGCGAGGTCCAGGCCCTTGCCCAGCGCCTTGCCATTCACCACCGTGATGCCGCCGATGCCGAGGATGTAGTCCACTTCCTTCTGGGCAAAGTCGTGGGTCGCCTTGTAGCTGGCGATGCCATATTCATTGAGGCCGCCGGATTTCTCGCGTGCCTCGAACACCGTCACCTCGTGCCCATGCATGGCAAGGCGGTGCGCGCAGGCGAGGCCTGCGGGGCCCGCACCCACCACGGCCACTTTCTTTCCCGAAGGCTTGGCGCGCACATAGGGGTGGCCACCCTCCGCCATCAGGGCATCCGTTGCATAGCGCTGGAGGAGACCGATCTTGACCGGCTTTCCTTCTGCTTCCTCACGCACGCAGGCTTCCTCGCACAGCGTTTCGGTGGGGCAGACCCGGGCGCACATGCCGCCAAAGATGTTCTGGTCGAAGATCGTCTTCGCCGCGCTCTTGGGGTGGCCCGCCTGGATCTGGCGGATAAACATCGGAATGTCGATGGAGGTGGGGCAGGCCGTCATGCACGGCGCGTCATGGCAGAAATAGCAACGGTCGGACTCGACCAGCGCCTCATGCGCGTCGAGCGGCGGGTGGATGTCGCCGAAATTGGCCGCATAGTCCTGAACGCTGAGACGCTTGCCCGAAATGTCGGGCCTCTTCTCCGCCATGGTCGCTCCTCCCAAGAAGCATGATTGTTATGCGGTGGAGGATGACAGGATTTGTTCAGGTGGTCAAATTTTAAGAGTGAGAGTGATGCCTGCAGCAAGAAATCCACCACGCCCGGCCTCCGAGCCGGGCATCCTTTTTGCTTGCTCAAAAGAGGATGGCCGGGTCGCGCCCGGCTGTGGTGAGTAGAAGGGGTAGTAAAGGCGCCTCGCCTTTGGGCGGGCGGTATGAGGTTTTTGACGCCAAAAAACCGCTGCTTGCATTTCTGCGGGCGGCGGTTTTTGTAAAAGTGTCTGTGGATGAAGGGTTATGTATCTGTCATTTGCAGGCCTGGCGGCGACCTACTCTTCCGCGTCTTAGGACGAAGTACCATTGGCGCTGGGGCGATTTACGGCCGAGTTCGAGATGGGAT
>CAIYXE010000024.1 GCA_903930095.1 uncultured Hyphomicrobiales bacterium | reverse complement strand
TTCGACAGCCTGAAGGCGCTCAAGAAGTCCGACGCCAAGGCCTTCGAGGCCGTGTGGAAGTCCATGCGTGAAGATGGCGCCTTCGTTGAGGCGGGCGAGAATGACAACCTCATCGTCCAGAAGCTGGTCGGCAATCCCAACGCCATCGGCATCTTCGGCTTCGCGAACGTGGCCGAGAACGCCGAGATCCGCGCCCTCGCCATCGACGGCGTGGTGCCCACCCTCGACACCATCGCCTCTGGCGACTACAAGGTGTCCCGTCCGCTCTTCATCTATGCCAAGAAGCAGCATGTCGGCGTGATCCCCGGCATGGCTGAGTTCGTCGCCGAATACACCTCCGAGAAGGCGGTGGGCGAAGATGGCTACCTTGCCGACAAGGGCCTGATCGCTCTTCCGGGTGAGGACGGCGCCAAGGTCCGCGAGGCCGCCAACGCGATGACGGTACTCACGGCCGACATGGTCAAGTAAGTCGAAACCCAACCGCCGTCCGGCCTTCGCGGGCCGGCCGGCGAGGGGCGGCGGCCGCGGATGTACCGGCCCGCCCCGATCTTTGTGAATTGCCGCCGATGATGGCGGCATGGCGTGTAGGGAGACGGGCCTTGACCGCAATTTTCTTTGCTCTGCTCGTGGTTCTGGTCGCCGCCGCCTACTTCGCCGGCCGTCAGCGCGCCACCGCGCTGCGCAACGGTTCGGCCCTCATCCACTCCCTTCCCAATTATCATGGGCTTCTGGCCGGCACCTTGGCGCTTCTCGCCGGGCTTTTTGTCTTCATCCTGCTCGCCGCGACGCTGCCTGCTGTTGCGCCCTGGGCGGGGCTCGCCGCCGCTGCTGCTGCGGCCTTCGCGCTGGTCTCCCGGATCGCGCCGGAATTCCGGGCGCGGAACCTGTTCGAGAAGATCACGCTCGGCTTCCTCGTGGCGTGTTCCGGGATTGCCATCCTCACCACCCTCGGCATCGTCATGTCGGTGCTGTTCGAGACGGGCCGCTTCTTCAATGAAATCCCCGCCAGCGAATTCTTCACAGGCGTGTTGTGGGCGCCGACCGGTTCGCCCGCGTCCTTCGGCTTCATTCCGCTGCTGACGGGCACGCTGCTCATCACCACGATCGCCATGTGCGTGGCGGGCCCGCTCGGCCTGCTCGCCGCGATCTACATGGCCGAATATGCCTCGCCGGCGGTCAGGTCGATCTTCAAGCCGGTGCTCGAAATGCTGACCGGCATTCCAACCGTCGTTCTCGGCTTCTTCGCCGCACTCACCGTGGCGCCCTTTCTCCGCAATTCCGGTGCGATGCTGGGGATGAACATCTCGGCGGAATCGGCCTTGGCCGCCGGCTTGGTGATCGGCATGCTGCTGATCCCCGTCATTTCCTCGCTCTCCGACGACGTGATCAATGCCGTGCCGCAGTCCATGCGAGACGGCTCCTACGCGATGGGCGCCACCAAGTCCGAGACGATCAAGCGCGTGATTCTTCCTGCCGCACTTCCGGGCATCGTGTCGGCTTTCATCCTGGCTGTGTCACGGGCCATGGGCGAGACGATGATCGTCGTCATGGCGGCGGGACTTGCCGCCCACCTCACCGCCAACCCCTTCAGTTCGGTCACCACCATGACGGTGCAGATCGCCATGCTGCTGGTGGGCGACCATGAGTTCGACTCGGCCAAGACGCTCGCCGCCTTCGCGCTGGGCTTCGTGCTGTTCTTCTTCACGCTGATACTGAACTTCGTCGCCCTCCGCCTGGTGCAGAAATACAAGGAACAGTATGACTGAGAAGCCCAAGAGGCCGGACCCGGCACTGATCGCCAGGCGCTATGCCGCAGAGCGGCGGTTTCGCATTTACGGCATCACGGCGCTCGCGCTGACGACGGCGTTTCTGCTT
>CAIYXE010000023.1 GCA_903930095.1 uncultured Hyphomicrobiales bacterium | reverse complement strand
TCGACATACTTGGGATCGAGTTCCATCAGCCGCGCCGAGCGGCCGGTGCGTTCAGCGGCGATGAGCGTGGTTCCCGAGCCGCCAAATAGGTCGAGGACGATGTCCCGGCTCTTCGAGGAATTGGTGATGGCGCGTTCGACGAGTTCCACCGGCTTCATGGTGGGGTGGAGATCGTTGACGCGGGGCTTGTCCACGAACCAGACGTCACCCTGCCTGGCGCGTTGGCCGTAGCGGTGATCGAGAGCATCCTCGATCGACGCCACGATGGACTTGGCGTGACGGAGGGCGCCATCCGCCTCCAGCTGAAGGCGGGCAAGTTCGGCGGCAGGCAGACTGGCGATCTGCTGCGGCGTGAGATGAGGGAGATCGGTCAATATGACCGATGCTGCCTGGGGCGGCGCAGGTGCGTCGCCGGCAGGCCTCGTCTTGAGAACGGAGGGGATCATGGAACAGTTCTTTCCCGTGCGGCGCGGAGGCTTGTCCGGCCGATGAGTTGGTTCGGTGATGGGGTCTGACGGGAGCTACGGGAGACGTGTCATGCCGGGCGGTCCGGTCGCCATCGGCGTGCCGCCGTCCACTGCCATCACCTCCCCAGCGGCGGGCTTCTCGCGAGTTTCCTTGCGCGGTTCACGCGCCAGCGACTGGATAATGCGATAGACGGGCGTCAGCTTCGGCGCCTCCGCCTTCCTCACGGCGATGTAATCCCAGCATCCATAGGAGACGCGGCGCTGAAGGAGATGAACCCAGTTCTCCTCGCCCAGCATCCATGCGGCATTGCCGATCTCATTGATCTTGCGGCGGATGGCTTCGGAGTAACCGTCAATGTGCGGGAGACGGTCTCGGCTGAGATGGCCGGTGTAATAGGTGATGCTGTCACCTGGCTGCGCGTCGGCCACCCAGACGCAGAGGTCCACGTCATTCATGACGTCCTTGGGGGTCAGGAAACGGCTCTCAACGAAGCGGGGCATGTCTCTGGCGATATTGAGCATTGCGGATCTCACTTGCCCTGGCCCGAAGCAGCGCGGTTACCGAAGCTTCTCATGGGGATGGCGGGTTCAGGAGTGCCGCGCGTGATGCCGGGGGTAAACTGCCGGATCTGGCGGACTTCGAAAGCCTCGATGTCCTCGAGGCGATAGACAACGCGGCCGCCAAGCTTGATGAACTGCGGTCCTTCGCCGGTGAATCGCCAACGTTCGAGCGTCCTCGGCGACATGCGCCAGCGAATGGCGAGGTCGGTTTGGGAAAGGTGGATCGTCGTCATCGCGTTCTCCCTGGCTTCACGTTCGAAGCATGGGGCGATGATGGCAGTTCACACCGGTACTGTCGGCGGGATGGGCGGCGGATCGCCGGCGGCTCAGCGGCGGATCGCGGGCGGATGGGCGGCGGATGGCTTTACGCAATGGTACGCGGGATTTTCACCTTCACCATCCGAGCGCACTGACACGCCAGCGGCCAGCCGGACACCATGAAGAAACCGGCAGGTCAGCCAGCCCGCCGATTCGCAAACCGCAAAAGGAGTTTTGAGATGCGAGAGATTCAGGTCAAGCGTCGGCGAGCCGATAGAGACCGCGGCCATTGGAAAGCAGAAGCCTCTGCCAGGCTGGATGGCGCCGGAAGAGATTGGCAAGCTTCGCCGCTACATCGTCAGACCCAACACGCCGCAGTATGGCTTTTCCGGCGACCCATGGACTGCCAGACTTCCATGCCTCATGGAGATGCCGGATGACCTTGGCCTGCAGTTCTCCAAACATGAACAAGTCGCCCCGGAACCACACTTCGCGGTAGTCGGGTGAATGCGTGATGTTCGTGACAGGGCAAGTTGCCTCAAGATCATCGGAATTTGTGCAGCACGCGGCATGGCTGTGACGCCCGGAACGATCAAGACACGCCTCGATCTTGGCGGAAAGGTCCTGTCCGAATTGGCCGAGCGGCTTTCTCACAAAGTCGTTTGCGCCTGCCTGGAAAGCGCGCACGATGTCCTCGTGCTCCTTCGCATGGCCGCTCACCACGATAACGGGAAGCAGGTGCATGTCGTTCTCACCGCGGCGGGGGTGTTTCTGACGCAGCTCCCTCAGGAATGTCATGCCGGCCTCGACGCGCGGGCGAATCGAAAACTTCTCGGCCTTGATCTGCAAATCGAGGAGAACGAAGCAGAACTCGCCTTCATCGAGCAGGCGTCGGCCATCGGCGAGATTGTCAATGGCGACATGGTCGTAGCCCATTGATCCCAGGAGATCGCCAATCTCGGCGGCCATGTCCCGCTCGTCTTCCACGATGAGGGCTCGGTGATTGTTCATGACGCTTCCAACTCCAGACGCTCGATGGGTAGAAGAACCGTCACAGTCGTTCCCTCGCCCGGACTGCTCTCAAGGGCAATGATGCCGCTGTGATCCTGCTCGATCACCTTCCGGGAGATGGGAAGACCGAAACCCATGCCGCTGACCTTGCTCGAGCTGAACAGGTCGACGCAGTCGCGCACGGCGTCGTGGCTCATCCCGCAGCCATTGTCGGCAATCATCACCCTTGCGAAGTCGTCCGACTGGCGCTCGATGTTCACGGCGATGTGACCCCGCCGGCCTGCGGCCTCGCAGGCCTCCATGGCATTGGTGATGATGTTGATGAAGGCCTGCAGCAGCCGCGAGCGATGGCCCGAGATGAACAGGCTCTCCGGCAGCAGCAGGCTGAAGGTGATATCCGGTTGCGGCTCCGCAGCGCCTTGCTGCGCAAGCGAAACAGCCTCCTTCAGGATCGAGGACAGGCACTCCCTCGTCGTCTCCGCGGGCTTGCCGTCGGTGAACTCCCGCAGATTGTCGAGCACTTCGGTGATCAGGCCCACATGATGATGACCGCGCCGGATGCGGTCCGCCGCCTGCTCCAGCCCCGGCCTGCCGGACAGCTCGCGCTCCAGATTGACGAGGCACGTGTCGAGCGGGGACAGGATCCGGATGATCTCGTGATAGATCTCTTTTACGAATCGGTGGTGGAGCTTGCTGGCCGCAGCCACCACACTCCTCCTCGCCTTCACGCCATAGCGGCTCTCGATCTCGTCCAGCAGGGCGGCATCGGCATCGAAGGGATCCTGCGCCCGGACCTCGGCGCGCGACAGCTCGCTGCGCCGGACGAGCGTCTTGCGGGCGATGTCACGAACCCAGAGATTGTCGTCGTCGATCAGATTGGCGATGATGCCGTGGAACAGGTCGTGGCGAAGATATAGTGCCGCATGCGCGACAGCCTTGCGGACCTGCCAGTTCTCGTGGCGCGACAGGCGCAGGAACTGCTGCGCCAGCTCAGGGATGCGTGAGGGCGACACGGAGGACAGGCGGAGGGCTTCGCCCGTGCGCTCGACCAGTTCTCGGATGTCTTGCCAATCCCCGCCTTCGACGGCGGCGGGCAGAAGCGCCAGGCTGTCCATGCGCGAACCTCAGTGACCATAGCGCTGCATGCGGAGCACAAAGGCTTCCTTCCCGCCCTCGAGGAGATGCTCGACCTGGTCCTTTACTTCATCGACACGGCCGGTATGCGTCACGCGGCCCTTGCGCCCGTCGGACGAGAAGACAAAAACCCTGTCGGCTTCGCCCAGAACCGGGATGTTCGGATTGTGTGTGGCGAAGATCAACTGCCGGCCGCCCTTCGCCTCCTGGAGATTGCGGACGATGGTGTCGTAGACAAAGGCATTGTCGAGGTTGTCCTCCGGCTGGTCGATCAGCAGCGGCCTTTCGCTCTGTAGCAGCAGGATGGGCAGGATGACGGTGCAGCGCTGGCCCGTCGAGAGCCCGGCCGAGTTCTTGTAGTCGGCGCCGTCCTTCAGTTCGATCAGTGGTTCGTCCTCGAGATCCACGGTCTCCAGGCCGGAAAGCTGATCGGA
>CAIYXE010000022.1 GCA_903930095.1 uncultured Hyphomicrobiales bacterium | reverse complement strand
TGAACAGCACGGTGTCCTGCGGAACCATGCCGATGGCGGCTCGAAGCGACGTCTGCGTCACCTGTGAGATATCCTGGCCATCGATGAGGATGCGGCCAGCGCCCACCTCATAGAAGCGGTAGAGCAGGCGCGAGATGGTGGATTTGCCAGCCCCCGAAGGCCCGACGATGGCCACCGTCTTGCCCGGCGGAACGCGAAGCGACAGGTTCTTGAGGATCGGACGCTCCGGGTCATAGGCGAAATTGACGTTCTCGAACACAACCTCGGCATCCCGGACCGTCAGCGGCTGGGCGCCTGGCTTGTCCTCGATCTCGGCATTGACCTTCAGCAGGGTGAACATCTGCTCGACGTCGATCAGCCCCTGCTTGATCTCGCGGTAGGAGGAGCCGATGAAGTTGAGCGGCATGTAGAGTTGGATCATCAGCGCGTTGATCATCACGAAGTCGCCCACCGTGGCGGTGCCCGCCCGGACAGAGAGCGCCGACATCACCATCACGACGGTGAGGCCGATGGAATAGACCACGGCCTGGCCGGAGTTCAGCACGGCCAGCGACACCCAGGTCTTGACCGCCGCAGTCTCATAGGAATCCATCGAGCGCGCATAGCGCCTGGCCTCGTGCTCCTCGTTGCCGAAATATTTGACGGTCTCGAAATTGAGCAGGCTGTCCACCGCCTTGGTATTGGCGTCCGTATCCGCCGCATTCATGTCACGGCGGATGTTGATGCGCCATTCGGTGGCGGCATAGGTGAACCAGACATAGGCCAGAACGGTGATGATGATCACCAGCGCGTAAAGCCAGCCGTAGGACCAGGCCAGAATGACGGCCACGAGCAGGATTTCGAGAATCGTCGGAATGGTGTTGAACAGTGAGAAGCGCAGCACCGTATCGATGCCCATCGTGCCGCGCGACACGATGCGGGAAAGCCCGCCCGTGCGCCGCTCGAGATGGAACTTGAGCGACAGCGCATGGAGATGCCGGAAGGTGCGGACCGCAAGTTCCCGGACCGCCCGCTGGCTGACACGGGCGAAAACCGCGTCCCGGATCTGGGCCAGCAGCACCATCATGATGCGGCCCACGCCATAGGCCAGCACAAGGAAGACCACAGCCATGGCTGCGGTTGCCGCTGCGCCTGCCTGGCCCGTCAGCGCATCGGTTGCATGCTTGAAGGCATAGGGCGTGGCAACCGTGACAACCTTGGAAAGCACCAGGGCCACCATGGCAAATACCACCCGCGCCTTAAGGCCCGGATGCCCGGCAGGCCACAGATAGGGAAGCATGTCCCGCAGGATGGCCCACTGATCGCCATCCGCCGCGAGGGTCTTGTCCTGGATGGAAGGCGTCCTGCGGCTCATGATGACTGCATATAGGAGCAGGCCTCCGCGAAGCGAAGCGGAAACCTACTCTGTCGAAGTGGCATTTTCATCGGCCGTCAGCGGTTCCCGCCGCTGCGGGTCGACGGTCTCGGCCGTCGGGGCAACGTCCGGCGTCTTGAAGACCTGGCCAGGATAGATGAGGTTCGGATTGCGAATCTGATCCTTGTTGGCCTCGTAAAGCATGGTGAACTTGCTTCCAGTGCCGTAGAGCACGCGCGAAATCCGCCACAGGTTGTTGCCTGGCTGGATGACGATACGGCCCTCGCGGGGCGCAGCCGGGCTCGCGCTTTCGGGCGCGGGTGCGGGTGCGGCGGCAGCAGTCTCCTGCGCCGGAGACGCCGGGGTGGCGGCCGCCTCCGCCGGAGCAGGTGCCGGAGCCTCGGCAGTCGCGCTGTCAACCGGCGCGACGGCCGTGGTGGCGGGCTGCTCTGGTGCGGGCTGCTCCGCTGCGGGCTGGGCCACGGCAGGCTGCTCAGCGGCAGGCTGTTCGGTCGCCGGCTGCTCAGCGGCAGGCTGTTCTACGACAGGTTGTTCCGCGGCTGGCTGCTCGGCGGCGGGTTGTCCGGATTCTGCAGTGGTGACCGGGGCCACAGCCGCATCGGCGGGTTCACTTGCCGCAGCTGCCTGCGGCTGCTCTGCCTCGGCAGGTTCGGCGGACGCAGCAGGCTGTTCGGAGGCTGGCTGTTCCGGCGCCGGTACGGCGGGCTGAGTGATCTCCGCGACCTTCGTCTGGTCTTCCCGGAAGAAGGGCACTTCGACCCGGTTCAGAACATTGCCCTGAGCATCAAGCCCGTCCACTCGCAAGGTATGGACGCCCTGCGAGATATCCGCCGTGCCAGAGAAGGTCCAGCGGCCATCCTCACCCACTGAAGCATCGCCCAGGAAATCGTTATCGACATAAATGCGGGCGGTATTGCCCTGTTCGCCCTGGCCCGAAAAGACGATGTTGCCGGCGGTGTCATAATCTACGGCATCGATGCTCACCAGCGTGGCGGGCTTCTGCTCTGCTTCTGGCTGTTCGGGGGCTGGCTGTTCGGGGGCTGGCTCCGCTTCCGAGACCGGCTCTGCGGCAGGCGCCTCGGGTTTCTGAAGGACCTTGGTGGGAGAATCGGGGCTCACCACGGCGACCAGCGCTTCCTTGCGCTGGCCCTCCGGCACAATGATGGCGACACTCTGCTCGGATATGACGGGCTGCAGGTCTCCCTTGCCGGTCGCTTCGATGGTGATCGCCCCGCTTCCGGCGGGCAGCGGCTTTTCCGGAACGACGACGAAGGCGCCTTCGGTGTTTGCAACCGTCCGGCCGATCTCCTTGCCGTCCAGCTTCACGACGACGTCCGAGCCCGCCTCCGCGCGCCCGGCGATCAAAGCCTCGCCCGTCTTCTCGATGCGCACGGTGTCGAAGGCCGGAACTTCGGGCTTCTCGGCGTCGCTCGCAACAGTCCCGGCCTCGGCAGGTACGGCGGGTTCGGGCTGAACGGCAGCGGTCTGCTCAGGCGCGGGCTGCACGGCCGTCTCACCGGCAGCGGCCGCAGGGGCCTCAGCAGCCGCAGGCGTTTCAGAAACGGCAGGCGCTGCGACCGTCGCAGATGCCGCGGCAGCAGCAGGCTCCTCGGCAGTGGCAGTGGCAGCTGCTGGCGCTTCAGGGCTTGCAGGGGCAGCGGTCTGCGCGGGCGCTTCCGCGGCGGGCGCCGTCGCCGGCTCCGGCGTGGCCACGGCGGGGGCGGGTTGTCCCATCCACTGCTCGCGGGTCAAACCAGCAATTCCAACGGCCGCAACAATTGCAAGGCCGGTCAGCACCAGGATCAGAGTCGTTTTCTTCATGTCGTTGCCGTTCCCAAAGGAGCCCCTGCGGATGCGAAAGCCACTTCCCAAGAGCGAAATCTCAGCATTAATAGGCCTTCTGCCGGAGTTTCGCAAAGAAATGCGTAGGATATTCCGGCCCCGGCAGGCCAAAATCAACCCGAATCAGCTTTTTGCGAGGAGTGAGCATATGAGTCCGGCCCGAAAGCTCTGCGTTTACTGCGGTTCTGGAACCGGCCGCAATCCGGCCTATCTCACCGCAGCGCGCAGTCTCGGAAAGTCCCTGGCGAATGCCGGGATCGGGCTTGTCTACGGTGGCGGCAGCCTTGGGTTGATGGGCGAAGTCGCCCGCGCCGTTCTCGACAACAGCGGGCACGTGACGGGCATCATTCCGGAGTTCCTGGCCAACCGGGAGCATATGCTGACCGACGTCAATGAACTCATCGTCACCACGGACATGCATGAGCGCAAAATGACCATGTTTGCCCGGGCTTCGGGGTTCGCCGCACTTCCTGGCGGCCTCGGCACGCTTGAGGAACTCGCCGAAATCACCACCTGGGCGCAGCTCGGCCAGCACCAGAAACCGATCATCCTGTGCAATATCGAGGGTTACTGGGATCCGCTGGTGACCCTGTTCGACCATATGCGGGCGGAACGCTTCATCCGCGAGGGACTGGAGTTCGGCATGGACGTGGTGAAGCGCGCGGAGGATGTGGTTCCGGCCTTCGAGCACCGCCTCCAGACGACGCCAGAGCTCATTCCGGAGCAACCCTTGCTGAACAAGATGTAGCTCAGACCGGCTCGATCTCCTGCCGCCTTGAGCGTTCGTCCCGGATCGTCGCCACCGAGAAGATTGCGAGCGCCACCCAGATGACGAGGAAGGACATGAGCTTCATCGAATCCATCGGTTCGCCGAAAATGAAAACCGCCGTCAGGAACACGAGCGAGGGCGATATGTACTGGAGCAGTCCTGCCGTTGAATAGCGGATGCGGCGGATCGAGGCGGCGAAAAGCATGAGGGATACCGCCGTCATCACCCCGCAACCGATCAGCATGGAGGTGTTGAACACCGATGTGCCGAAAAAGGCTTCACCGCGAGATGACAACCACCACTGCGCGCCGAGAAGCGGCAGGGCGATGATCGCGACCTCGATCAGGAAGCCCTGAGTGGGGCCAACCTGGATCGTCTTTCTCAGGAAGCCATAGAGGCAGAATGTAACGGCCAGCATCAGGCCGAGCCACGGAATGTGGCCAAGCGCCACCGTCTGCACCAGCACCGCCAGCGCAGCCAGCGCCAGCGCCCACTTCTGCGGCGCCGTGAAGCGCTCGCCGAGGAACAGGTAGCCCATGACCACGTTCAGCAGCGGATTGATGAAATAGCCGAGGCTCGATTCCAGCGTGCGGCCCTGCCCGATCGACCAGACATAGAAGCCCCAGTTGAACACGATAAGGAAGGAGGTGAGGGTCAGGATCGCCACGTTCCGCGGGCTTGCCAGCGCGCGCCTGACGTCCGGCCACTGCTTGAGATACCACACCACGGCGATGGCGATGGGCAGCGCCCACAGGCCGCGGTTGACGGCGATCTCGACGGGCGAAATGTGGCGGATGAGCCCGAAATAGATGGCCATGCCGCCCCACACGAGATGCGCCATGACGGCAAGCACCACGCCCGTCTCGGCAATCGTCAGTGTACGTGACACCCGGCCTTCATCGGTGATCGACATGGGAGCCCTTTAGACCCTCGGGACCATGCCGATCAAACCCGCACCGCACATGGTCGCATGCCCGGCGCGCATGTCCGGGCGGCCGTCAGGCGGCTTCCACCCCGTTTCGCACCAGCTTGTAGATGATGGCATCCGACAAGGCCTGGAAGGATGCCTCCACGATATTGGGCGAAACGCCAACCGTGAACCAGCGGTTGCCCCCGCCATCACGGCTCTCGATCAGGACGCGCGTGGTGGCGCCCGTGCCGCCGTTCAGGATGCGGACCTTGAAGTCCACGAGCTCCATGTCGCCGATGAAGCCCTGGTACTTGCCGAGGTCCTTGCGGAGCGCCACGTCCAGCGCGTTGACGGGGCCGTTGCCCTCGCCCGCGTTGAGATAGACCTGGCCATCGACCTTTACCTTCACCACGGCCTCCGAGATCATCTCCCGGTCGCGCTCCTCCACAATCACGCGGTAGGAGAGGACGTCGAAGTACTTCGGCACGGTGCCGAGCGCACGCCTCGCCAGCAGTTCGAAGGAGGCGTCCGCACCGTCATAGGCATAACCCTGCGACTCGCGCTCTTTCACGTCACGCAGGAGATCATCGAGACGGCTGTCGTCCTTCTTGACCGCAATGCCGATGCGCTGGAGTGCCGCGATGAGGTTGGACTTGCCGGCCTGGTCGGACACCAGCACATGCCGGATGTTGCCGACAGCATCCGGCGGCACATGTTCATAGGTCTCGGGCTCTTTCATCAGGGCCGAGGCATGGATGCCGGCCTTGGTGGCGAAAGCGCTCTTTCCGACATAGGCCGCCTGCTTGTTGGGCGAGCGGTTCAGAAGCTCATCAAAGGCGCGCGAGATGTGGGTGATCTGGGCCAGCCGTTCGGCGTCGATCCCGGTCTCGAAGCGGCTCGCGAAATGCGGTTTGAGGACCAGCGTGGGGATGATGGAGACGAGGTTGGCGTTGCCGCAACGCTCACCGATGCCGTTGAGCGTGCCCTGGATCTGCCTGACGCCGGCCTCCACGGCGGCAAGCGAATTGGCAACTGCATGCTCGGTGTCGTTATGGGCATGTATGCCGAGGTGCGAGCCCGGCACGTGGCTTGCCACGGCGCGGACGATCTCGGAGACTTCCGCCGGAAGTGTGCCGCCATTGGTGTCGCACAGCACCACCCAGCGCGCACCGGCCTTCCAGGCCTCCTCTGCGCAGGCAAGCGCATAGGCCTGGTTCGCCTTGTAGCCATCGAAGAAGTGCTCGCAATCGATCAGCACTTCCCTGCCTGCGGCCCTGGCGGCCTCGACCGTCTGGCGGATCGACTCGAGGTTCTCCTCGTTGGTACAGCCCAAGGCCACGCGCACGTGATAGTCCCATGCCTTCGCCACGAAGCAGAGAGCACCGGCCCTGGCGCCCAGAAGCTGCTGGAGCCCCGCATCGTTGGACACGGAGCGGCCTGCACGCTTGGTCATCCCGAAGGCCGTGAAGGTGGCGCTGGTCTTCCGATCCGCGGCAAAAAGGGCGGTGTCAGTCGGGTTGCCGCCTGGATAGCCACCCTCGATGTAGTCGACGCCCAGCTGGTCCAGAAGGCCCATGACGACGAGCTTGTCCTCGAGCGAGAAGTCGATGCCCGGCGTCTGCTGCCCATCGCGCAGCGTGGTGTCAAAGAGGTAGATGCGTTCGCGGTTCATGTCACTGCTCATCGTAATGGTGCCGTCATCCCGGCGAAGGCCGGGATCCAGCTTCGAACGGTCACCGCGGAGAAAGCTGGACCCCGGCCTTCGCCGGGGTGACGCCAACTGGGGAAGCGAGATGAGAGTGAAAGCCCGCTCACCGCTTCAACTCCCATGACGTCGTACCGTCCTTGTTATCCTTGATGGCGATGCCCATTTTCGCGAGCTCATCACGGATGCGGTCGCTCTCCGCCCAGTTCTTTGCCTTGCGGGCGTCGAGGCGGGCGGAGATCAAGCCATTCACAGTCGCCTCGTCCACAGCAGTCTCGGCCTTGGGTGATGACAGGTTGCCAACGAAGCCCAGGGCTTTCAGCGTCTCGCCGAGCTCGTTCTGCGCACCGGGCCGGTCGAGGGCATGAAGCTCGGCGATGGCCTTCGGGGTGTTGAGGTCATCGCTCAGTGCTTCGAGCACGGCTTTGCCGATCCTGCCGGCCTCGGCGTGAACCGCACCCGCATTGTTGAAGAAACCCTCGAGAATGCGCCAGCTTTCCTCCAGGCTCTTCAGCGTCCAGTCGATGGGCTGGCGGTAATGGGTGCGCAGCATGTTGAAGCGCAACACATCGCCCGGCCAGTCCTTGAGAAGATCGTGGATGGTGAGGAAGTTGCCGAGGCTCTTCGACATCTTCTGGCCCTCGACCTGCAGGAAGCCGTTGTGCATCCAGACATTGGCCATCACGCTGTGGCCGAAGGCGCAGCGCGTCTGGGCAATCTCATTCTCGTGATGCGGAAAGACGAGGTCGATGCCGCCGCCGTGGATGTCGAAGACCTCGCCCAGATGCTTCCAGCTCATGGCGGAGCATTCGATGTGCCAGCCGGGGCGGCCGCGGCCCCAGGGGCTGTGCCAGCCGGGTGTGTCGTCATCGGATGGTTTCCACAACACGAAGTCCATGTCGCCGCGCTTGTAGGGGGCGACATCGACGCGCGCGCCCGCCAGCATCTCGTCCAGCGAGCGGCGGGAGAGCTGGCCGTAGTCCTTCATGCTTGGCACATTGAACAGTACATGGCCATCGGCGGCATAGGCATGTCCGTTTGCGATGAGCCGCTCGATGATGGCGATCATCTCCGCAATGTGCTCCGTGGCGCGCGGTTCCACTGTCGGGGGCAGAACGCCAAGCGCTGCGATATCGGCATGGAATTGCTTTGTGGTCCGCTCCGTCACCTGCGCGATCGGCACCCCCTCCTCCCGCGCCTTGGCGTTGATCTTGTCATCGACGTCCGTGATGTTGCGTACGTATCTGACATGGGACGCGCCGTAGATCTGGCGCAGCAGGCGAAACAGCACGTCGAAGACGATGACCGGGCGCGCATTGCCGATGTGAGCATAATCCCACACGGTGGGCCCGCAGACATACATGCGCACGTTGTTCGGGTCCAAGGGGGTAAAGTCCTCCTTGGAGCGGGTCAGCGTGTTATAGAGGCGCAAGGGCATGTCGATCCTCGAGGCTTGCCGGCCCGGGAACGCTTTGTCTTGGATTTAGGTCAAGCGGCGCCCAGCCAGCGGATGTCAGCTAGCTGCAAATAATAATGCCGCAGAGGGCGGCGGTGGCGGGGCGGATGGTCATCTTGCCTGCACCATGCGTCAGCCGCCTTCCGAGGTCAAGGGTTTGGGCAAATGTGGGCGTGCCATGCGGTATCCGGTCTTCCGGTGGCGATGGTGCCCGGCTATTGCCCTCATCCCATGACCCCGGCAGAACACAGACAGCACCGGATCGGGCTCCTGCTGGTGGCAGGGGCGGCCCTGGCATGGTCGACTTCCGGGCTGTTCGTCCGCAACATCTCGGCCGACCTGATGACCTTGCTGTTCTGGCGGGGAATTTTCTCAGGCACTGCGGTCTTTGCACTGTTCCTCTATATGGAACGCGGTCGGAGCCTGGCCATCATCCGCTCGCTCCGCTGGCCCGCACTGGCGGTGGCGCTGCTGTCCGCCGCAGGGATGATCACGGGGATCGGCGCGCTCAAGAACACGACGGTTGCCGATGCCATGGTGATCTATGCGACGGTTCCATTCGTGACGGCGGCGCTGGCCTATCTCGTCATCGGGGAGCGGCCCTCACGCTCCACCCTCATCGGCAGCACCGTGGCGCTTCTGGGCGTCGCCGTCATGCTGTGGGGGGCGGAGATGGGGGGCAGCCTGTTCGGCCAGTTCCTCGCGGTGCTGATGACGTTCTCGATGGCGGGTTTCACTACCATCATGCGCCTGTACCGGAACGTGCCGATGCTGCCGGCCATGGCATTTTCGGCCTGGATCTGCTCCTTCGCGTGCTTCTGGTTCGCCGATCCGCTCTCGATTTCGCAGCAGGATCTGCTGCTCTGCATCGCCTTCGGTATCGTGCAGAATGCGGCGGGGCTGGCGCTCTATACCTTCGGGTCGAAACGGGTACCCGCGGCGGAGGCCACCCTGCTTGCAGCGCTTGAGGTGCCCGTCACGCCGCTCTGGGTGTTCGTCTTCTTGGGCGAGGTTCCGGCCCTGCAGACGCTTTTGGGCGGCGGCATCGTGCTCGCCGCCCTGTTCATGCACATCCTGTCGGAATTCCGCCGCAAGCCTTAGGCCGCGGCGGCACCCATCGCCTTACCCTATGACCTTGGCGGTCTGGCCGAAGAGGATTTTCCTGTCCTCGTCGGTCATTGGCTGGGAGGTGGTAGCCTCGCTCGCCGCATAGACCTTCTGAACCGCCGGCCGCGCCTTGATGGCGTCGAACCAGCGGGTGAGGTGCGGGAAGTCGGCGAGCTTCTGGCCAAGCCGCTCATGGGGAACGACCCAAGGGTAGGACGCCATGTCCGCAATCGAATAGTCACCAGCCAGATAAGGCCTGTCGGCGAGGCGCTTGTTCATCACCCCATAAAGGCGGTTGGTTTCCTTCACATAGCGCTCGATGGCATAGGGGATTTTTTCCGCCGCGTAGTTGGCGAAATGCCCGTTCTGCCCGGCCATTGGCCCAAGGCCGCCAACCTGCCAGAACAGCCACTGCAGAACCTCGGCGCGCCCCCGCAGGTCCTGCGGAATGAACTGACCCGTCTTTTCAGCGAGATAGAGCAGGATGGCACCTGACTCAAAGAGCGAAATAGGCTGTCCGCCATCGGCAGGAGCCGTATCGACGATGGCCGGCATGCGATTGTTTGGCGAAATCGCCAAAAACTCCGGCTTGAACTGGTCGCCCTTGCGGATGTCCACCGGGTGAATCCGATAGGGAACACCCGCTTCCTCGAGAAAAATCGTGATCTTGTGGCCGTTCGGCGTGGGCCAGTGATAGAGATCGATCATGGATGCTCACTTTCCGTAACTTTGAGTGTTACGGTTAATCTTTACCCGCCAAGGTTTCAAGGCTATCTCGACCAGGACCGTGTGATCATTCCGCCGCTTCCACCATGTCCTCATCATCAGGCTTCGGACGGGAGGCCATTTCCTTCTTGATCTCCTCGGCGACGAGGAAGGACAGCTCAAGCGCCTGCGCGGCATTGAGGCGGGGGTCGCAGAAGGTGTGGTAACGGTCGTTCAGGTCCTCGTCACGGAGCGCGCGCAGGCCACCGGTGCACTCGGTCACGTCCTTGCCGGTCATTTCCACATGAATGCCGCCGGCGTGGGTGCCCTCGGCCTGATGCACGCCCATGAAGCGGCGGACCTCACCCAGAACAGCCTCGAAGGGGCGGGTCTTGTAACCGCTCGTCGACTTCACCGTGTTGCCGTGCATCGGGTCACAAGACCAGACGACGACCTTGCCCTCACGCTTCACCGCGCGGATCAGCTCGGGCAGGTGCTTTTCCACCTTGTCGGCGCCGAAGCGGGCAATCAGCGTCAGGCGGCCCGGCTCGTTGTCGGGGTTCAGCGTGTCGATCAGACGGATCAGCTCGTCAGCCTTCAGCGAGGGCCCGCACTTCAGGCCGATCGGGTTCTTCACGCCGCGCATGAACTCGACATGGGCATGGTCGGGCTGGCGGGTGCGGTCGCCGATCCACAGCATGTGGCCCGAGGTGGCATACCAGTCGCCGCTGGTCGAATCGACGCGGGTGAGCGCCTGCTCGAAGCCCAAGAGAAGCGCCTCGTGGCTGGTGAAGAAATCAGTGGTGCGAAGCTGCGGGGCGGTGTCGGCATTGATGCCGCAGGCGCGCATGAAGCCGACAGCCTCCGTGATGCGGTCGGAGATTTCCTGGTAGCGCTCGTAGGCAGGCGAATCCTTCAGGAAGTCGAGGGTCCATTTATGGACGTGCTCGAGGTTGGCGTAGCCGCCCTGCGCGAAGGCGCGAAGCAGGTTCAAGGTGGCGGCCGACTGGCGGTAGGCCATGATCTGGCGCTCAGGATCCGGGCGGCGGGCCTCGAGAGTGGCATCCGCACCGTTCACAATGTCACCCCGATAGATCGGAAGCTCGACCCCGCCGATGGTCTCCGTGGGCGATGAACGCGGCTTGGCGAACTGGCCGGCAATGCGGCCAACCTTGACGACGGGCTGCCCGCCCGCGAAGGTCAGCACAACCGACATCTGCAGGAAAACACGGAAGAAATCCCGGATGTTATCCGCCGAATGCTCCGCGAAGCTCTCAGCGCAGTCACCACCTTGAAGAAGGAAACCCTTCCCCTCGGCCACGCGCGCCAGCTTGCGCTTCAGCTTGCGAGCCTCGCCTGCGAAGACCAGGGGCGGAAATCCGGCAAGTTGCGCCTCAACCGACTGCAACTTTGCCTTGTCATCATAATCCGGCACCTGCACGACCGGAAAATGCCGCCAGCTGTCAGGTGTCCAGTTCGTCGCCATGTCTCAACTCCACACCGGGGCTTGGGCCCCTTCCCCTCGGTTCATCAATTGGCGGGAGCTATACACGGCTCCGCGGATGGTTTCCAGCCCACCGGAAGATGCGGCACGGCACGCCG
>CAIYXE010000021.1 GCA_903930095.1 uncultured Hyphomicrobiales bacterium | reverse complement strand
GGCTTCTTGCGCGGCAGCGAGGGCGCAAGGCCCGAGATGCGGCCGGCACAATGCTCCGCCCACGGACAGATGAGGCAGTTGGGATCGCGCGGGGTGCAGATGGTGGCGCCCAAATCCATCATCGCCTGGGCGAAGTCGCCGGCGCGGCGCTCCGGCACCAGGGCCTGCGCCTTCTGGCGGATCTCCGGCTTCGAATCGGGGAGTGGCGCCTCGATGGCGTAAAGCCGGCTGATCACGCGCTCGACATTGCCGTCCACCGCCGCATGCCGGCCGCCGAAGGCGATGGCGGCGATGGCGCCTGCGGTGTAGGGGCCGATGCCCGGAAGCGTCCGAAGTTCAGCCTCCGTTTCCGGGAAGCGGCCGCCGAAGCGCAACACGACCTCCCTCGCGCAGGCATGCAGGTTGCGCGCGCGGGCATAGTAGCCGAGCCCCGCCCAGGCCTTCAGCACGTCGTCGAGGGGAGCCGCCGCGAGTGCTCCCACCGTGGGCCAGAGCACCGCAAATTTCTCGAAATAGGACTTCACCGCCTGGACCGTGGTCTGCTGCAGCATGATTTCCGACAGCCAGACGCGGTAGGGGTCCGCCACCTCGCCGGGCTTCGCGCGCCAGGCCAGCACGCGGGCGTGGATGTCATACCAATCAAGTAATTGTGAGGCCCTGCTGGGACTTGGCCCTTTTCTGGCCATGCTGCTGCGCAAACAAGCGACTCCTGTTATAGCTCCACGATACAGATCACTGCGCAAGTCCGGCAATGGAAACTCTCTCCAAGCATTTCCGCGAAATCACCAAGGCCGCCTTCGCGCGCTATGGCTTCGCGCAGGCCGACGTGGTGGCCAACTGGGAGGCGATCGTGGGCAGCGATCTGGCCCGGGTGTCAGCGCCTGAGCGCATCAGGTGGCCGCGCGGCGCGGGCGAGGAGGCGCAGAGGCAGGGCGGAACGCTGATCATCCGCGCAGAACCCGGCCGGGCGCTGGAACTACAATATGAAGCGTCCCGCATCGTGGCGCGCATCAACAGCTTTTTTGGCTACGGCGCAATTGCGGGGATCAAGGTCATGCAGGCGCAGGCACTTATGCCGAAGCCCGCCAAGGCGCCCCCCATTCCAGAAAAACCCGTTTACGAACAGGAACTTGCGTCTCTGGAGGAAAGCCCCCTCAAGGCCGCACTCGAGCGCCTGGGGCGGGGTGTGGCGGCGGCATCCCGGAGTTCTCCACAAGGCAAATAAATTTTTGTTTCAACCCCCAACATCTAGTAGGTAACCCTCATGAACATGATCTCCCGCCGTCACCTCCTCCTTGCTGGCGCCGCGCTTGCGGCGCTGGGCGCCGCCACGCCAGCCTTTGCCTTGGACAAGGCCGAACTGATGAAGCCGCCGGCACTCGGCGACATGGCCCTGGGCGCCGAGGAGGGTGCCAAGGTCACCATCATCGAATATGCCTCGGCCACCTGCCCCCATTGCGCCGCCTACCACAAGGACGCGTGGAAGAAGCTCAAGCCGGAATACGTCGACACCAAGAAGATCCGCTATATCTTCCGCGAATTCCCCACCAACGATGCCGCGCTGGCCGCCTTCATGATCGCGCGCTCCGCGCCGAAGGAGTCCTATTTCCCGCTGCTGGACGTGTTCTTCGATACGCTGGAGACCTGGACCAAGAGCCCGGCGGAGGGATTGTTCAACATCGCCAGGCAGGCGGGCTTCACCCAGGCGAAATTCGACGAGACGCTCAAGAACGAAGCGCTCGCCAAGAGCATCCTCGATATCCGCGAAGACGGCGCGAAATTCGGTGTGCAGGGCACGCCGACCTTCTTCATCAATGGCGAAAAGTTCGAGGGCGAGCGCACGTTCGAGGCGTTCAAGGCTGCGATCGACCCGCTCCTCTGATCCGGGGGGCGGCATTTTTTTGAGGGGTATGGGCTCAAGATGAAATTCACACGGTTGAGGCTTTCGGGATTCAAGTCCTTCGTGGAGCCGACTGACCTTCTGATCGAGCCCGGCCTCACCGGCGTTGTCGGCCCCAACGGTTGCGGCAAGTCGAACCTGCTCGAGGCGCTGCGCTGGGTGATGGGCGAAAGCTCCTACAAGTCGATGCGCGCCTCAGGCATGGACGACGTCATCTTCTCAGGCACCACGCAGCGCCCGGCCCGCAACATGGCGGAAGTGCTGGTGACGCTGGCGAATGACGACGGTTCCGCACCGCCGCATTACCAGGACCAGGAGATCCTCGAGATTTCCCGCCGCATCGAGCGCGACGAGGGCTCCGCCTACCGCATCAACGGCAAGGATGTGCGGGCGCGCGACGTGCAGCGTCTCGTCGCCGACGCCTCCACGGGCTCCCGCTCGCCCGCACTGGTGCGGCAGGGCCAGATCGGCGAGATCATCAATGCCAAGCCGCAGGCGCGCCGCCTGATCCTCGAGGAGGCCGCAGGAATCACCGGGCTGCATACGCGCCGCCACGAGGCGGAACTGAAGCTCCGCGCGGCGGAACAGAATCTCACGCGGCTCGATGACGTTACCTCACAGCTCGAAACACAGCTCAACAGCCTGAAGCGCCAGGCGCGGCAGGCCACAAAATACAAGGCGCTCTCCGCCGACATTCGCCGGCTGGAGGCGACGGGCCTCTACGTGAACTGGCGCGATGCGGCGGAAACCGCCGAGCGCGACGCAGCAGCCCTCGACGAGGCCACACGCATCCTCGCTGAGCACACGCGCCAATCCTCCGAGAAGCTTCGCCTGCGCGATGAACTCGGCGAGAAGCTGCCGGGCCTTCGCGAGCAGGAGGCAGTGCGCGCCGCCGTGCTGCAGCGCGTGAGCCATGAACGGAACGTGCTGGACGAGGAAGAACGCCGCGCGGGCGAGCGCCGCAAGGAATTTGACCAGCGCATCGCGCAGATCAACGCCGACCTGCAACGCGAGCAGGAACTGCTGAACGACACCGGCCGCGTGCTCGCAAACCTTGCGGAAGAGGGCGAGACGCTCAAGGCATCGAGCGGCTCCGACAGCGAGATCCGCGCTGAGGCCGCCGTGGCGCTGCAGCAGGCCGCCGACGCGCTGGCCCGCGCCCAGGAGGCCGCCGACGAGGCAGGGGCAAGGCTCTCCGAGCTCACCGCGCGCCGCAACGCCATTCTCCGCGCGATCGAGGAACACGCC
>CAIYXE010000020.1 GCA_903930095.1 uncultured Hyphomicrobiales bacterium | reverse complement strand
ATCGATGTACGGTTTTCCGAGGGTTTCGCGGCGGGGCGGCTTGCGGCGCGCGATATCGACGGGGTGATCGTCTATGAGCTGCCGCCGGACAAGGTCTGCCTCTATGGCCGGGGCAAGGGGCTGGAACCGGATGCCGCGTCGCTGGCGGAATTCGCCAACCCCTCGGGCAGCGGCGACGTGTGCGTGCCGCTGTCGGAGGTGAGCGTCAGGCTGCCGCCGCGGGTGGATGCGCCGGGTGCCCCGGTGGCGCCCTTCTATGCCACCGACCGGGCAAATTGCAGCTGGGTGTGGAACCAGGGCAAGGGCCTGAGCCTGTGGACCGAGACCTGCAAATTCGACACGGGCGTGTGGGACGTGGTCTATGACGCGGCGAGGGACCTGTTCGCGCTGCGCGTCGACCAGGGAGAGCCCTATCCGGTGCTGCGCCAGTTCCGCCAGCCGGGCGGCGCGCCGGACCTGCTGCCCGCGCTCAAGGCCTCGGGCCTGGTGCTGGACGACGCCGAATGCGTGATGGCCAAGGTCGAGGACCAGCCGGCGCCGCCGGGATGGACGTCCTGGCAGGTGGTGCCCACCGGCAAGCGCAAGGAAGCCTTCGATTCCGTGGTGCAGATCGAGGTGCCGGAGCCGCCCTGCGGCGAGCTCGGCTACCGCGTCGACCTCATCGGCTTCTTCATGGTGCATGATACGAAGCCGGACCGGGTGCTCTACGTCAATCTCGGCCAGGACGGGACGATGATCGACCTGGCCTCGATCACGCTCGGTGAATGAACTACCGCCACGCCTACCACGCGGGGAACCACGCCGATGTGCTGAAGCACGCGGTGCTGGCGCGCGTCATCACCCACATGATGAAGAAGGACAAGCCGTTCTGCGTGATCGATGCCCATGCGGGAACCGGCGTCTATGATCTCGGGGGCATCGAGGCGGGAAAGACCGGCGAATGGGAAGGCGGCATCGGCCGGCTGGCCGAACCCTTCGCGGCGGAGGTTGAGGCGCTGCTGGCGCCCTACCGGCAGGTGATCGCGGCGCTGAACCCGCAAGGCGGTGTCAGGATCTATCCCGGCTCGCCGGAGCTGGCGCTGCGGCTGATGCGGGCTACCGACCGCATGATCGCCAACGAGCTTCACCCGCAGGATGCCGTGGCGCTGGAGCGCCATGTCATCCGCGACCCGCGGGTGGAGGTGACCAGCATGGATGCCGAAACCTGCCTCAAGGCCAGGCTGCCGCCAAAGGAGCGGCGCGGCGTGATCCTGATCGACCCGCCCTTTGAGCTGAAGGACGAGGCGGAGAAGACGCTGCGCATGCTGGCCCACGGCCTGCGCCGCTTCGCACAGGGTGTGTTCGTGGTGTGGTATCCGCTGAAGGCAGACCGGACGGCGGAGACGATTCTGACCGGCATCGCCGAACTTGGCGTGCCTGGCACGCTGAAGGTGGAACTCCGCGTGCGCGAGGCTTTCTCAGGTGGCGGGCTTGCCGGTTCGGGCCTCGCCATCCTCAACTGCCCGTGGAGGCTTGACGAGGAGTTGCGCGTGCTGATCCCCGCTCTGGCCGCCCGCCTGGGCCTCGGCCGCTTCGGCGAGGGCAGCGTTGGCTGGGTGACCGATTCCGCATGACGGAAGTTTAACCTTAAGTTGACATAACCCCCTTTTTTTGAATAGAAGGTCGAGGTGGAAAGAGACGGGTAATGAGAAAGAATGACAGCTTGGATGCCATTTCTCTCAATACCTGCGGAACGAGGGCTGTCTGCGTCGCTTGGAGCTCCTGTTTGGCAGCTTTCACATTACACCGTGTCGTTGCTCCATCGGTCAGTTGATCCCGAAACATTAAACGCAGCCGTTGAACGGGACTCTTTTCCAGTTCCTTCGACGGCT
>CAIYXE010000019.1 GCA_903930095.1 uncultured Hyphomicrobiales bacterium | reverse complement strand
GACACCCGGCAGCCACGCCCATTCTGTCGGCTTTCGGCACGAAGACCCGCAGCACCATCAGCGCCGCGCCCCTCAGTGACCCGGCTTATATGAGAACCAAACACCAAGTGTCAAGCTTCTCAATACAGAAACTTCAAGTTTCCGATAAGTGATTGGTAAATCGGGTCAATTGCGTGGCTCTTTCGCCCTGAGAGCGCGCCTGCGGCCTGCAGGCAGGCGCTGGAGCAGCGCAGGCGTTAATCATGGTTAACGAATTGGAAATGTCTGGATGTCATCATGAAATCCGCCCGGTCACCCGGCATCGCCATGTCACCCATGGGGATGAAATGTGATCGTGAAATGTGCCGAACGCGCAAAAGTGGGTCAACGCGGTTGACTAACGGAGCGCGGGAGGGCATTTTCCGACCCGCGCGGGACTGTTGGGGTTTCGCGCTCCCGGACGGAGCAGAACAGATACAAGCGTGCTCCCGGATGTGGCCTGTGATCGAGGGGACGTCGATCAGGCCCGAGAAAGTCCGGAGCAGTCGGGTTGACAAGGGGATTGAGTATTGAACGATCGCGTTGACAGACAGTTTCGCGCCCGCACGCTTGCAGGCGCGGCGCGGCGTCGGCCACTGCCGTCAAAGCCTCAACTCCTGCTTCCGGCGCCTGCACCGGCGCCTGCCCCCGATCCATTCGAGGTCGAGCCCGCACATCATCGCTGGCTTCTGACGACCTGTGTTGCCGGCATTGCCGGTTCCCTGGTGATCGGCAGCGCAGTACTCGGGATCTTTGGTGAGAACGCCGCCCCGCGCGACGCGTTCGCTTCCGTCGACAAGGCCGCGATGACGGGCGGCTACCTGGACACGACGGGCGTCGAGTCCGAGCGGTCCATTGGCCGCAAGGAACTCTCCGCCGCCTACCAGCCGCAGCCCGACTTGCCCGTCACCTCGATCATCCCTGAGCGCGACCTGAACAACGCGGCTCTCTATCCGGAAATCACCTCCGACGTCCTGCCTTATGGCGACGGCAAGACGGTGGTGATCGACGCCGAGATCGACTCGATCGGCGACGAAGAAAACATCACCACCATCACCAAGCAGGTTCCGCCGGAGCCGACCGACGAAACCTTCATGCTGGCCAAGGGCGAGACGCTGATCGAGGCGCTCACCGACCGCGGCGTCGGCAGGGAAGCCGCCAAGGCGCTTGCTGACGCGATCGAACCCGTCTTCCCCGCCACGCAGATGAAGACGGGCACCCGCTTCGAACTGACGCTTGACCGCCAGTTCGACTTCTATGGCCGTGACGTGATCTTCCCCGTGGAACTCTCGTTCCAGCCGGGCCCGGACGAAACCATCACCGTGCAGGCCGACGAAGACGGCCGCTTCGTGGCCGCAATCGCCGGCGCAAAGGCCGGCGCCAAGTCGCAATATGCCGATTACAACCATTTCCGCACCCGCGCCAAGGTCGGCTCCAGCCTCTACAGCACTGCCAAGGACAACAAGATCCCGGGCTACATCGTCGCCGAGCTGACGCGCATCTTCGCCTATGACGTGGACTTCCAGCGCCAGGTGAAGGCGAATGACACCTTCGATGTTTTCTTCGGCAACCCGCTCACCGGCTCGTCATCGAAGCGCAAGGTGCTGCATTACGCGCAGCTGACTCTCGAGGGCAAG
>CAIYXE010000018.1 GCA_903930095.1 uncultured Hyphomicrobiales bacterium | reverse complement strand
CATCGCCAGGCGATGTTCGCCAACATGGCTGCGGCATTGATCAAGCATGAGCAGATCGTGACGACGCTGCCCAAGGCGAAGGATCTGCGCCCGGTCGCCGAGAAGCTCATCACCATGGGCAAGAACGGCAGCCTGCACGCCCGCCGCACGGCGATGGCGCAGCTGCGTGACGAGACGCAGCTGAAGAAGCTGTTCGACGTTCTCGCCAAGCGCTACGAGAGCCGCAATGGCGGCTACCTCCGCATCATGAAGGCCGGCTTCCGCTACGGCGACCAGGCCCCGATGGCGGTCATCGAATTCGTCGACCGCGACGTCACCGCCCGCGGCCAGGATTCAGGCCCGGTGCAGGTGGCTGGCGAGACGGCTGAAGCCGCCGCCTGATCCACGGATCCCTACGTTTCACGGAAAGGCAGCGGAGACGCTGCCTTTCGGCGTTTTGCGACAGATCGTAACAGCCAGATCAACCTCTGGTAAACATCGCCGAAATGATGAATCCTGCCACCCAGGATGATGAGTCGGTTCGATATCTTCAGCGCTTCGAAGCAGCCTTTCGCCGATGGCCGGGAGACGGCTGACTGCCTGCGCGCTGCCCGCGATCAGTTCGGCGTGATGAACCTGTCCTACTGGTTTCTGGGGTCCTCCAGCGACGTTCCGGACCGGATGAGCTGGTTCTCGACCTATGACGAGGGGTATGTGGCGGTTTACCTCCGTGACGTGACGCCGCTCAGGGACCGGGCCTTCCAACTCTGCTTCCGGCGTCTGTTGCCGCTGGACTGGGCCGAGCTGCGCAAGGCGGACCTCTCGGTTGAGAGCATTCATCTGATCGCGGAGCGCTTCGGTGTTGGGCGGCATGGCGTGTCCATCCCCATCAGGGAGCCCGGCGTCGGTGATGCGATGTTCTCCGTGAACTTCGACTGCGAGGATCATCACTGGAACGAGCTGCGTTCTGCACTTGCCAATGACGTGCACCTCTTCGCCCACTACTTTCACCTGCGCATGAAAAATGTGATCGCCGCACAGGCCGCAACGGCCGCCTTCGACCTGAGCCCGCGCGAACGCGAGGTGCTGCAATGGGCGGCGGAAGGCAAGACGGCGTGGGAGACGGCCCAGTTCCTGCGGGTGAGCGAAAGTGCAGTCAACCTCTATGCCAGCAACGCCATGACCAAGCTGCGCGCCAAGACCAAGACGCAGGCCGTGGCCATTGCCGTCAGGAACGGGCTCTTGCACTGACGTGGAGGCCGGCCGGCCGCAGGACCGGCCAGCCTCCAGCTGGGTGCATTTAGCTTCAGAGGCAGGCTTGTGCCCTCACCGGTGAGGCGGGGTTGTAGGAATAGCCATTGAGCGTGACCTCGGTGACGGTGAGCACGTAGCAACCGCGCTGGGTGGTGGCCAGCGAGAGGATGGTGGAGCCCTGCGCCTGCGAGGTGATGCTGCGGTTGCCCTGTTGCAGCCCGCTCCAGCTGTAGGAGACCCTGGCGTTCTCAAGCCTTTTGCCCGCGGTGTCGGTCACAAAGAGGGTCCCCTGTGCCGCCCATGACGACTGCGACAGGCGAAGCGTGGCGAGGTTGACATTGGCCGTAAGGCCAGGCCTGTTCGCGCTCACGCTTGTGACGGTCACCGTCTGGCTGGTGCTGCTGGTGAGGCCCATGTCATCGACGACACGGATCGTCACGGGATAAGTGCCGGGGTTGGTGTAGGTCTTGTTGGCCACGCGGAGAGCGCCTGAATCATCCGTCGTTCCGTCACCGAAGTTCCAGTAGATGAACCTCACCTGGCCATCATCGCGCGAGGCGCTGGCGTCCATGCGGACCGCGAGAGGTGCAGGTCCTGAAGCCGGCGTCACGGTGAGGGAGGCGACGGGCGGCGAACCTGCGGACGCGGTGAAACTGGCAGAGAGCCTGAAGTTGCCCAGGCTGCCATAATCGCTGTAGCCGTCCGTCAGGGGATTGCCCTGTCCGGTGCTGCTCACCTGCAGGTAATAGGTGCCCGGCCGGAAGATCTGGTAGACGATGGTGGCATCAAGCGCATTCTGCGGATTGCTGCTCGCCAGCACCGCGCCGGTGTCGCTCAAGAGAGTGAGGACAAGGTCGGCATTGGGCGAGCGTGTGGACGGGGTGACGTTTGCCCGGAAACTGCCATTTGCCGCAGTGAAGGCATAGACGTCCTTGTCGCCCTGCCGCGCGATCACGCCTTCCGCCGTGCCGGTGGCCTGTCCATTCGTGACGGTCAGCGGCAGCGCCGCCGCGGTCTGGCGCGTGTCGCCCGCCTCATCCGGCCGCGGGGGCGCGAACTGCTGCATGACGGCCAGGTCGTCTTCCTTGTTGTTGGCATTGGCGTATTCACCCTTGCTCCATTGCACCAGCGGCCTGTTGTAGCCTACGCCCATGATGGGGGCCCAGCTGTTCACCACATTCAGCCCATGGCCCCAGTAATAGGCGCCTGCGGGCGAGCCGTCATGCATCAGGCCGAGGAGATGGCCAGCCTCATGCGAGGCGGCTTCGGCCACATATCTCTCAAAGCCGTTGCCCAGCTTGTCGGCGAAGACGAGGCCGGTGCTGAGCCGGTCGTTGCCGAAGCCGCGCAGATAGGCCACGCCGCCGCAGCTGCAGGCGTAAACCCCT
>CAIYXE010000017.1 GCA_903930095.1 uncultured Hyphomicrobiales bacterium | reverse complement strand
GGTTACGGTTCTGCTCCGTCCAGATCTCCGTCAGAGGCACGATCATGCGGTCCACCCGCGGACAGGCAAAACCACCTGGAACAAGAGGATATGGCAGAGTTGTGGGTTCGATGATCGTGGCACGCCGATCATCCCTGCGGTAACCCGCGCAACCTGTCCAAGTGCTCCAAACGGCGTTGGTCGCAGAGGCGAGCCATGGGCTCCTGGCATTGGCTACTCCGACATTCACGCGGTTGCCGAATGGCACGACCCCGACCTTTATCTTTTCCATTGAATTCGCCGTGACGAGGCTGGAAAGATCATTAAGAAGCGTCGTGAAGCCGCAGCGGAGCGCGGTAATCTGGGTGGTCACACTCGATCCGTCTGCCGGACAGACCGTCGTTTGCATCAGCGGAAAATTCATCGACGTCGTGATGTCGAGCGCCATGGACAGCTCGATCGGCCCCGGCAGGGCCCGCAGGATTTGCGACTGGACAACCACCCGCATGGTGTCGAAGCCCGCCAACCTCATGAAGGTCATGTCCATCTCGCCCTGAAGTACCAGAGTGTACCTTTGTTCCTCTGGATCGTAGGTCGTCGGCCTCATCGTGACCCTGGCGTAGTCGGGCGCCAGCCCATTGGCGTTGAGATAGCGGGTAACCACGGCGTCCAGGGTCGCCTTGCTATTGTTGAAAGGATCCGCGCCTGCGGAAATGGTAGCGGAATCTGCAATGGCCTGTAGCTGTGACTTAAGAATGTAAAGGCGCGCCCCGTCGACGGCCACGCCCATCGCCAGGAACATGGGAATTACGGCCAGTGTGAAAATGATGGCGAATGCACCGCTCTCGCCCTTCAGAAAGCGGCGCAAGAGCAACTTGAGCCGGGAGGTCATGCGTTATCTCCGTACCATGGTTCAGCGTTCATGAAGCTTTAGGTAGCATGTTTCTCCTGAAAAGTCACATGACTCTGCAATCCATGGTAACATGGCCGTTCAGAAGTGGCATTCGACTGCCGGTGCTGTTCGGAAGGCGGCGGGGGATGCTAGACATGGCGGTTGACGACGACAGGAATCGCACCAGGATCCCACCCATGACAGACCTGCTCACCCGGAAAACCGCAGCCCGCCAATGGTTTGAGGAGCTGCGCGACCGGATTTGCGCCGCGCTGGAGACCATCGATGCGGGCGCCCGCTTTGACCGCAAGCCCTGGGAGCGGAAGGACGGCGGCGGCGGCGTCATGTCCATGTTGCACGGTAAGGTTTTTGAGAAGGCGGGGGTGCACACGTCGACCGTGCATGGTGAATTCTCGCCCGAATTCAGGAAGCAGATTCCCGGCGCGGAGGAAGACCCGCGCTTCTGGGCCTCGGGCATCTCGCTCATCATCCACCCCTGGAACCCGTATGTTCCCGCCGTGCACATGAACACGCGCTTCATCGTGACGACCAAGACCTGGTTCGGCGGCGGCGCGGACCTTACCCCCGTACTGGACCGGAGGCGCACCCAGGAGGATCCGGACACCCAGGACTTCCACGCCGCCATGAAGGCCGCCTGCGACGCCCATGCCGTGGCGGACTACAAGAAATTCAAGGCGTGGTGCGACGAATATTTCTTCCTGCCCCACAGGAACGAGCCGCGCGGCATCGGCGGCATTTTCTACGACCACTTCAACTCGGGCGACTGGGAGAAGGATTTCGCCTTCACGAAGGACGTCGGCCTCGCCTTCCTGCAGATCTACCCGCAGCTCGTGCGCCGCAACATGGACCATCCGTATACAGAAGATGACCGCGAGGAGCAGCTCATCCGCCGCGGCCGCTACGTGGAATACAACCTGCTCCATGACCGCGGCACCATCTTCGGGCTGAAGACAGGAGGAAACGTCGAGTCGATCCTCTCCTCCATGCCGCCGCTCGTGAAGTGGCCTTAAGGAGCAGCGCGATGGACCTCAGGAACGGCTTCGACATCAAGCGCTACATCCGCACCATTCCGGACTATCCCAGGCCCGGCATCATGTTCCGCGACATCACCACGCTTCTGTCCAACATGCACGGCTTCCGCGCGGCGGTGGACGAACTGGCCTGGCCCTTCCTGAAGGGTGAGATCGACTATGTGGCGGGCATCGAGGCGCGGGGGTTCATCTTAGGGGGTGCGGTTGCGCACAACCTCGGCCGCGGCTTCATTCCCATCCGCAAGAAGGGCAAGCTGCCCTCGCGCGTGATCGGCCAGGAATACGCGCTGGAATATGGCGTGGACACCATCGAGATCCACGCCGACGCCATCCAGAAGGGCGACCGCGTGCTGCTGATCGACGATCTCATCGCAACCGGCGGCACGGCGGGCGCTGCCATTGACCTGATCCGCAAATCTGGCGGCGAAGTGGTCTCCGCAGCCTTCGTCATCGACCTGCCGGAGCTTGGTGGTGCGGCGAAGCTCAAGGCCAAGGGTGTGAAAGTGCACACGCTGGTGAGTTTCGAGGGGCATTGAACAGCTGACTCGCGGCCCCCCACCCCTGCCCCTCCCCACAAGGGGGAGGGGAACCAGGAACGGAGGGGTCGCGCCGCTAGCCTGGTTTCTTCGGCGTCAGCACCTTGCCTTCGAAGGAAAACACCAGTTCGCCCTTCTGGTTGAAGCCCTCGTTCAGCGAGAACAGCAGCCCCCACTGCGGGCGCGAGTTGAGGTCGCGCTTGCCAGTGACGGTGGAGCGGTAGGTGATCGTATCTCCCGGTGTCACGGGCTTGAGCCAGCGGAGATTGGTGAGGCCGGGAGAAGGGCCAATGGCTGCGGGCGCCCTGCCCTGTTCACGCATATTCGCCTCGGCCGCCTGGTTGGTGGCGACATAGCATTTCATCCACGCCGCCGCCGTGTGCCATCCGCTCGCCGAGAGCACGCCCAGGGGGCCGTTCCGCGCGGCTTCATCATCGAGGTGGAAGGGCTGCGGATCATATTGCCTTGCGAATGCGATGATCGCCTCGCGCGTGAAGTGATGGTGGCCCAGTTCGACGATGCGGCCAATTTCGATCTCCTCCAGGTAAAGCCCGATCATGGATTGCGCACCCCCATGAACTGGACGCCGGTGATCTCGGTCTTGAGTTCGCCGTCCATGTTGAAGAGTTCGAATTTCATCTTGAGGATGCCCATTTCAGGGCGCTTGGACGACACGCGACGCGAGAGCACCGTCGCACGGCCCGTGAGCGTTTCGCCCGCATAGACGGGCTTCAGCCACTTCACCTCATCCATGCCGGATGACGCCATGGCGGCGGATTTGTTGGCATAGGCCTCGACGGCAAGGCGGATCAGGATGGCACTGCCCTGCCAGCCGGATGCCGCCAATCCTCCGAGCACAGATTTTTTTCCCGCATCCTCATCCAGATGCATGGGCTGCGGGTCCCATTCGCGGGCATAGGCGATGACCTCGTCCTTCGAAAGGTGATAGGTGCCGAAGGGGATCACCATCCCTTCGGGGAAGTCTTCGTAGTGAAGTTTTTCGCCCAAGTGACCCTCCACACTCTCACCATGCCCGGGCTCGACCCGGGCATCCTCTTCCGGTGGCTACCAAAAAGGATCACCGGGTCAAGCCCGGTGATGGTGAATTTGTTGTCCTACGTATTGAACCGGAAATGCATCACGTCGCCGTCCTTGACGACATAGTCCTTGCCTTCCAGCCGGAACTTGCCCGCCTCACGGGCACCCGCTTCGCCGCTATTCACCACGTAATCATCATAAGCGATGGTTTCGGCGCGGATGTAGCCTTTCTCGAAGTCGGTGTGGATGACGCCTGCCGCACCCGGGCCCTTGGTGCCCTTGGTGATGGTCCAGGCGCGCGCCTCCTTCGGCCCCACGGTGAAATAGGTGACGAGGTGCAGCAGGTCATAGCCCGCGCGGATCACGCGGTTGAGGCCCGGTTCTTCCAGCCCCACGGCATCGAGGAAGTCCTTCTGGTCGGCCAGCGCCATGACGGCAATTTCGGATTCGATCTTGGCGGAGACGACGACGGCCACGGCATTCTCTTCCGCGGCACGCTTGAACACGCGGGCGGAGAATTCATTGCCCTTGTCGGCGGAGGCTTCCTCGACGTTGCACACATAGAGCACGGGCTTGGATGAGAGCAGGCCGAGGCCCTTGAAGGCCTTCTCCTCCTCAGGCGTACGCTCCACCAGGCGGGAGGGCTTTCCTTCGCGCAGCAGCACGAGCGCGCGGTTGATGAGGTCGGCGAGTTCCTTCGATTCCTTGTCGCCCTGCTTGGCCTTCTTCTCGATGTTGACGATGCGCTTCTCGAGCGAATCGAGGTCGGCGAGCATCAGTTCCGTCTCGATCGTCTCGATGTCGGCGATGGGGTCGATCTTGCCTTCGACATGGGTGATGTCGCCATCCTCGAAGCAGCGCACCACATGCGCGATGGCATCGACCTCGCGGATGTTGGCAAGGAACTGGTTGCCGAGGCCTTCGCCCTTGGAGGCACCGCGCACGAGGCCTGCGATGTCCACGAAGGTGAGGCGGGTGGGGATAATCTGGGCGGAGCCTGCGATCTTCGCCAGCACGTCAAGGCGCGGGTCCGGCACGGCCACGTCACCCACATTGGGCTCGATGGTGCAGAAGGGATAATTCGCCGCCTGTGCCGCTGCCGTCTGTGTGAGCGCGTTGAAGAGGGTGGACTTGCCGACGTTGGGGAGGCCCACGATGCCGCACTTGAAACCCATCAGTTTTCTGCCTTCTTTGCGGGCTTCTCCGGCGCTGGATTGAGCGCCAGATGCACCTTGTTCTGGAATGACCCCTCCTCGCCCTTGACGAGAAGCGGACTATGATCGGCCACTGCGTCCAGCAGGGGCCCGAGCCAGGGCGCATCGGCCTTGGCGAAATCGCTCAGCACATAGCCATGCACCAGCGCCTTGTGGCCGGGGTGGCCGATGCCCATCCGTACGCGGACGAAATGCGGTCCGCAATGGGCGATCATGGAGCGGATGCCGTTGTGGCCAGCCGCCCCGCCACCAAGCTTCACCCTGACTTTGCCGGGCTCGAGGTCGAGCTCGTCATAAAACACGATGACCCGTGACGGATCGATGTCGAAGAAACGCATCGCCTCGCCGACGGAACGTCCACTCTCGTTCATGTAGGTCTGAGGCTTGAGGAGAAGCACCTTCTCACCATTGAGCAGGCCCTCGGAGGTTTCGCCCTGGAAGCGCTTGCGCCACGGCGAAAAGCCATGGCGGCGGACGATCTCGTCCACCGCCATGAAGCCGATATTGTGCCGGTTGCCCTGATATTTGGAGCCCGGGTTGCCGAGCCCCACGATGAGGTGCATCTGGCCCTCG
>CAIYXE010000016.1 GCA_903930095.1 uncultured Hyphomicrobiales bacterium | reverse complement strand
GCGCCTCACCATGCGCGCGCAACTCAAGCATATCCAGCGCCGCCTCGAGACGACGACCGTCTACGTGACCCATGACCAGATCGAGGCGATGACCCTGGCCGACCGCATCGCCATCATGAACAAGGGCAAGATCCAGCAGCTCGGCACGCCGGACGAGGTCTACAACAATCCCGCCAACATCTTCGTTGCGGGCTTCATCGGCTCGCCGCCCATGAACCTGATCAAGGGCGATCTCGAGAACGGCACCTTCGCAGGCGCTTCGACGCGCGTTGAAGGCGTTGGCAAGGGCAGCCGCAAGGCTGTGATCCTCGGCGTGCGCCCGGAGGACATTTCGATTGCGGAGGCGGGCAGGGGTCACCTGAACTCGGTGCTGTACTCGCTCGAACCGACCGGCGACCAGACGCTCGTTTCGGCGCTTGCGGGCGATCTCATGGTCGTGGCCAAGGGCTCACGCAGCTTCCGGCAGGACCTCGAAACGCCGATCAGCCTCAGCTTCGATACGAGCCGCTGCTACATGTTCGACGCGGCGAGCGGCGAGCGCATCTAACCTCCAGCGCGGCCCTGACGGGCATGCAACACGCTGTCTCAACAGATGGCGTGCACCGGGTCGCGCCGCCACCATGCTGAGCGGCCCGCATCAGCCGATTTCTGGCACGTCACCGCGGGGATTGGATGCTATTGCCCGGGTCATTTGGCGACTTGGGCGGCGGCGCCCTCAAGGTGGGTTCCTTCCGGGGGTCGGACCCTCTGTTGCCTGGGGCGATGTCGCCCAGGCCGGCACAATTCGAACTTGCCTTGAATCCGTGTGGCAATCCTGCCTGCCCTGTCAGGAATGGAAACACATCGCCGGCCCGCCTGTTGATCCCCAGGTCGCGCACCACGCCCCTGGGCTTGGTGATGGAGCCGTCGGGCCGCGCCAGCAGGAAGTCGCAGCGCCGCGTGAGGCGTACGCAACCCTGCCTGCCGCAGAATTCCGCTGACCCATTGAGCAGCGCGACGGCCGTCACGCCGTCTGCCCCGATATAGACGTCGAATGCCGTGCCGCGCACGCTCAACGCGCCCGAAGGCGTGCGGATCTGGTAGGCAGAGGAATCGGAATTGCCACTGATCCAGCGAAACGTTCCCTTCGTGGCATCAATCACCAGTTTCTCGGCCTTGGCGCCGCCACGGTAGACGAATTGGTCAATAAGGATCGACGAGTTGGGCCCGAGCGCCAGCTTTGTGCCGTCTTGCAGCACAAAGGCTCCGGTTCCGGAGGCGTTGCTTCTGATCCGCTCGTCGCGGTGGATAGGATCCCCCTTGCCGAGCGCACCCGCCTGACCGCTGACCTGAATGGAGACGCGAACCACTTCGCCCACCCGCTCAGCGGAGCCTGCCGCACTTGGCAATGTTGCGAGAACCACTGCGAAAGCCAATGAAAACAGATTGCGGGCCACCTTGCACCTCTCTGTCACGTCACGATCAGGATTGACTATTGGTTTGCTTAGTTGCTCACACAACTTGCCGCCGTTCAACAACGAAAGCAGCAGAACCATACACGCATGCGTCGATCCACGCGCCGCTGGCCCCGGGGAATGCCGCCATGATGCAGCCTGACGATTAACGCGGGCCAGGAAGTCGCCCGGCTTGCTCAATTCATCCCGTTCTTGTCATTGCGTTCTTGGGGGCCCGGCACACCTCTTGTCCTTCGGGTTGAGCGGCTTCCATCTCCATTCATCTGCCTCTGACCACGGCAGCGAAACTTTTGCGGATTGTATTCAAGTCATTGATGTCAATGGAATTATTTTGGCCAAGGTGATCCCGCCCGGATGGATCGCGCAGCGCGTAAGGCAATTTTAACCCTATTGCGCAATCGTTTGTTAAGCCAACTAAACCGGTAAACGCCATGTCAGATGACATCAAGAATCAGCTCGAGTGCTTCAAGGCCTATCTCGCGTCCGGCCGCGCCCCACGCTGGACCATGGGACCGGCCGATATCCACGGCTTCCTGACCGGATTGGCAATTGCCGGCCCCCTTCCGGAAGAAGAGTGGTTGCCGTGGATCTTCTCCGGCGAGAGGCCGCAGTTCGCCTCCAACGAGGAGGCCTGGAATGTCATGTGCGACCTCATCGACTTCGAGGAGCAGGTTCGGTGCAGCCTCGGTTCCTACCGGATCGTGACGGCACAGCTCTTGCCCTATGCCGGCAATGGCCGGTTCTCAGCCGCTGATTGGGCCGAGGGCTTGATGCAGGCCATCGCCGTCAACCCCGGCCCCTGGCAGAAGGCGGTCGATACCGCCGAACAGTCGCTCGCCACGGTTCTCTCGCCCTGTTACGACAACCAGCAAGTTGACGGGCTCATCAATCTGGACGGGTTGGACGAGATGAATCACCATCTGCGCCACCTTGCCCGCATCATGCAGGCAGCACCCAGTCATCAGATGTTCCACGCGCAAGCCGCCTGATCCGAAGCGCAGGCCGTCAGAAGAAGCGGATGGCCGACAGCGCGAGGTCGGCCCTGAAGGCCCGCCCGATGGCCACGAGGCCGAGCCTGCGAATGCGCCCGGGCGCGAATGCCACGTCAGTCCGGTGCGGCAGGAACTTGGCAAAGGGAAGCCTGATCGTCTCCCAATCTGGCGGCGCAGAGAAGGCCTGGCGGTAGGACTGCCAGGGGCGGCCAAGGTCTGCCGTTCGAAGATGCAGTCCATAGGTTTCCCCATTGCCAGATACCTCGATCTCGAGCCCTTCGTAGCCCCGGCAATCGACCGATCCTCCCATTGGATCGAGGTCAAGCGCCATCTGGATGAAACCGCCATTGTTCTCCAGCGAGACATCCCCCTGCAGGCGGATC
>CAIYXE010000015.1 GCA_903930095.1 uncultured Hyphomicrobiales bacterium | reverse complement strand
CCCAGCGCGCCGTGGCGCTTGGAGAGTTTGGCGCCGTCCGGCCCGTGGATCAACGGGATATGGCTCATGTGCGGAACGCGCCAGCCCATGGCCATGTAGATCTGTGTCTGGCGGGCGGCGTTGGTGAGATGGTCCACGCCGCGAATGATGTGGGTGACGCCCATGTCATGGTCATCGACCACGACGGAGAGATTATAGGTCGGATTGCCGTCGGACCTCAGGATGATGAGGTCGTCGAGATCCTTGTTGGGAATGACGACGCGGCCCTGGACGGCGTCTTCGACGACCGTCTCGCCTTCCTGCGGCGCCTTGAAGCGGATGGCGGGTTTCAGGCCGATGGGGGCCTCCGATGGGTCGCGGTCGCGCCAGGTGCCGTCATAGCGGATCGGGCGCTTCTCGGCCTCGGCCCTGGCGCGCATCTCCTCCAGTTCCTGCGGCGTGCAGAAGCAGCGGTAGGCCTTGCCCTGGGCCAGCAGAAGCTCAGCCACCTCGCGGTGGCGCGCTGCCCGGCCAAATTGCGAGACAGGCTCGCCCGCCCAGTCCAGGCCGAGCCAGGTCAGGCCCTCGATGATGGCGTCGATTGCCGCAGCGGTGGAGCGTTCACGGTCGGTATCCTCGATCCGCAGCAGCATCTTGCCGCCGGTGCGGCGGGCATAGGCCCAGTTGAAAAGCGCCGTGCGCCCGCCGCCGATATGGAGATAGCCCGTCGGCGAAGGGGCAAAGCGCGTGATGACTGGCGATGACATGGCGCCGTTCTCCGTATTGACTGACCTAAGGGAAGGTGGTTGCGTTGGACCTGGCGCCGCTTAGCACAGGCATGAGCGGCCTGTTAAGGGGAGTGGCATGTCCGCTGGCGTCCTCGCTCAGCAAGGGCCGCAGGCAGTGGCGGTGCCGGCACGGGTTTCCGGCATCCTCGGCAAGGTTGCGGCAGCGCAGGAGGGGCGGCTGCTGCTCTGGTTCCCGGTCGCGCTTGCCGTGGGGGCGGGCCTCTATTTCGCCTTGCCGGGCGAGCCTCGCGCCGCACTTGCCGCCGCCCTTGCCGCGCTGGGGCTGTGTTGCCTCTGGCTTGGGCGGCGGGCGCCTGTCCTGTTGCTGGCCGGGGCTGTCGCGCTTGGGTTTTCACTCGCCAAGTTTCGTGCCGATACTGCGGCAACACCTCTTCTGGCCGCAACCACGGGTGAAGTCGCCGTGGCGGGGCGGGTGATCGCAGTGGACCGTGCGACGGCCAGCCGCCTTGTCCTGATTCTCGCGCCCCAATCGATCGAGGGTGTTGACAGCGGGAAGTTGCCGCGCCGCATCCGCCTCTCGCTGCCGGAGAAATGGGGAGGGCAGGAGCCCGGTGCGGTGATCGCCTTCAAGGCCAGACTTGCCCCGCTGCCGGCGCCGGTGATGCCGGGGGGCTTTGACCATGGGCGCAAGCTCTGGTTCGAAAGCATCGGCGCGACGGGCCGCATCACCTCGGCCCCTGCGCGGACGGGAGCGTCTCCGGGACCGGGCGATTGGCTGGACAACCGGCTCTCGGGGCTCCGCGCGCTGATGGGTGCCCGCATCCACGCGGTGCTTGACGAGCCCTACGCCTCTTTCGCGGAAGCCCTCATCACGGGTGAGCGCAGCACCATACCGCCAGAGATCAACCGCAGCCTGCTGGTATCTGGCCTGTTCCACATCCTGTCGATCTCCGGGCTCCACATGTGGCTGGTCGCGGGCGGCGTGTTCTGGGCGGTGCGCGCGGCGCTGGCACTGGTTCCGGCCCTGGCGCTTGCCTGGCCGATCAAGAAGTGGGCCGCAGGGGCGGCGGTGGTGACGGGCCTGTTCTATCTGTTCCTTGCCGATTCCGGCGTGGCGACGGAGCGATCCTTCGTCATGGTGGCGGTGGTCTTTTTCGCCATCATGGTGGACCGGCCCGCGCTGTCCACCCGCAACCTCGCCATCGCGGCGCTGATCGTGCTTCTGCGGGAACCGGAGGCCGCGGTTGATGCCAGTTTCCAGATGTCCTTCCTGGCGGTGTTGGGGCTCGTCGCCTTTCACGAGGCCTGGTCACGCCGGGCCGCCTCCCGCCGCCGCGACGATACCCCTCCGCGGCACTGGGCATTTCGCCTGGCAGCCTGGGGCATGACGGCTGCAGCGTTGAGCCTGGTCACCTCACTTGTTGCCGGGGCTGGATCATCCCTGCCTGCAGCCTATCATTTCGGAAGGTTCTCGCCCTATGGGGTGCTGGCGAATGGGCTTGCCATTCCGGTGGTCGGCCTGGCGGTGATGCCGGCAGCCCTGTGCGCCGTCCTGCTGATGCCACTCGGGCTCGAATGGTTGCCGCTTCACGTCATGGCGGAAGGCCTGTCTCTGGTGATCCTGATTTCGGACTGGATCGCAGCCCTGCCGGGGGCGGACGCCATCATGGCGCGACCGTCCGCTACCGCCATGGTGCTGACGGCTGCCGGCTTTGTGTGCTTCACATTGCTGGCGGGTCCTGCGCGCTGGGTGGGGCTTCCCGTGCTGGCCATCGGCGGCGTGCTGGCGCTTCAGCCTGCGGCCATGCCCGACCTGCTGATCGCGCGGGCCGGAGAGAACGTGGCCCTGCGGACACCTGACGGCCTGCTGGTTCCCGCGCATTCCCGGCGCGCCCGCTTCAGCGTCGAAAAGTGGCTTGCCGCCAATGGCGAGGAGGAAAGCCCGTCCGAAGCTGCCCGCCGCCCGGGCTGGGACTGCCGGGAGAACCGCTGCCGCGCGGTGGTGAGGGGCAGGCCCGTGCTGTATGTGAGCCGGAGCGAGGGCCAGCCTATCGACTGCTCCGGGGTGGCCATATTAATCGCCGATTTTCCGCTGCGGGGGGCTTGCAGTGGCGTGCCGGTGCGT
>CAIYXE010000014.1 GCA_903930095.1 uncultured Hyphomicrobiales bacterium | reverse complement strand
GATTTCGGAAAGCACGGAAAGCCCCGCGCCGATCAGCAGGATCAGCGGCACGAGCAGGATGGTCGGCAGCTTTCCGAGGAACACGATCGCCGCCGCGTCGATCGACGGCCAGAGCAGCGCGAAGACACAGAAGGAGATGTAGTCGCCATGCGCGAAGTTGACGAGCCGCATGACGCCGAAAATCAGCGCGATGCCGAGCGCGCCCAGCGCGTAAAGACTGCCGAGGCTCAACGCGTCAAAGAGGACCTGGAGAACAGCGGTCATCTCAGTGTTCTCCATATCCGAAATAGGCCTGGCGCAGGGCGTCACCCTTCGCAAGCTCGCGCGCATCACCCTCGAGGGCGACTTCGCCCGAGCGCATCAGAACCATCCGCCCCCCGGTAAGGCTCGCGCGCGTGGCGCTCTGCTCCACGATCAGCAGGGTAAGGCCGCGGCTGTCGCGCAGGCGGATCAGGGTCGCGTAGACGTCGTCGATCACCTTGGGGGCAAGGCCCAGCGAAGGCTCGTCGATGGCGATCAGCTTCGGCCCCGCCATCAGCGCACGGCCGATCACCAGCATCTGCTGCTGGCCGCCGGAGAGCACACCCGCCTGTTGTTCCTTCCGCTCCTTGAGGATGGGGAACACGGCATAGACCTGCTCCAGGTCGCGCGCGACCTTGTCCTTGTCGGCGCGCATGCCGGTGCCGAGGCGGAGGTTCTCCTCAATGGTCAGTCCGCCGAACACCTCGCGGCCCTCCGGCACCATCGAAAAGCCAAGCCGTGCAATGTCTTCCGGCGCCTTGCCCGCAATGTGCTGGCCTGCAAACTGGATGAGGCCCTCACGCGGCGTGACGACCCCGGCAATCGCCCGCAGCAGCGTTGACTTGCCTGCCCCGTTGGGTCCGGTCACGAACAGCGTCTCGCCCTCGTCCACCTTGATGCTGGCGCGGCGGAGCGCGGTGAGCTGGCCATAGCGGACGGAAATGTTCTCGACCGAGAGCAGGCTCACAGCACGGCTCCTTCCGCATCCACCTGGGTTCCCATATAGGCGTGGCGCACCTTTTCGGACGCCTTGATGACGGCAGGCGGCCCGACTTCGATCACCTCGCCCGAATCCAGCACATGGATATGGTCACAGATGTTGAGGACGAGCCCGATATTGTGCTCGATGAGCAGCACCCCGCACTTCATCTCCGCGATGATGCGGCGGATGAGCTTGGCGAGTTCGCCCGCCTCATCCTGGGACATGCCGGCGGCCGGTTCGTCGAGCAGCACATAGCCGGGTTCCAGCATCAGGGCGCGGCCGATGGCGACGCGGCGTTCGTCCGTATAGGGAAGGCCACCCGCCATGCGCTCCGCCAGATGGGCGATGCCGATCCAGTCCAGCATCTCATCCGCCTTCCTCGCGGCCACGCGGCGTGAGAGGCCGAGGCCAACGCCCGTCACCTCGAGATTATCGAGCACGGAGAGATCGGCGAAGAGCCGGCCTGACTGGAACGTGCGGGCGATGCCCTTTTGCCGCACGCGGTGCGGGAGAACACCCGTGATGCTCTCACCATCGAGGCTCACCATGCCGTCCGTCGGCTTCTGGAACCCCGTCAGCACATTGACGAGCGTCGTCTTGCCCGCGCCATTGGGGCCGATCAGGCCCGTCACCTTCTCGCGCGGAACGTCAAGCGTCACATTGGAGAGCGCCTTCAGGCCCTCGAAAGAGACGGAGACGCCGGCGGCTGAAAGCGACTGGACCATGACCCTCCGTTACTTCTTCTTACGCGCGGCGCGCGTGATGACATAGGATCCGCTGGCGTCGAGCCTCGCCGTCCAGCCCGGTTCGATGACGACGGTGGTCGTCACCTCCTCGATGATGGCAGGGCCGGAGATGGCGGCCCCCGCGCCGAGCTTGGCGCCATCGTAGATCGGCGTCTTCGCCGCCTTGCCGGAAGCCTCGAAAATCGCCTTGCGGTAGCCCTTCAACGCCTTGGCGACGGGCTTTCCCTTCGGCAGCTTCGGCGGCATCGGCTTGTCGATCCGGCCATAGAGGGTGGATTCGATGTTGACCACTTCCACCGCGTTGTGACGCTCTGAATAGGTGTAAAGCTCCTCATGGCGGCGGTGGAAGGCATCCTTCACCTTCTCGATGGTCTTCTCGTTGATGGGGAAGGTGCCGATGTCCACCGTGCACTCATGCACCTGGCCCACATAGCGCATGTCGAGGCTGCGCTTCACATCGATCTGGCCGGCCTTGAAGCCGTCCGACTTGAGATGGTTCACGCCTTGGCTTTCGATCTCGCCGAACAGCGTGTCGATGCGCTTGTAGGCCGCCTTGTTGTCAAGGCGGACGGGGGCCGTGGCCATGTAATTGTACTTCACGTCCGAGATGATCTGGCCGAAGGCGCAGAGGCCTGAGGCGAGCTTCGGCAGGATGATGGTCTCAATGCCCATCTCCCGGGCGAGTGCGGTGATGTGCGCAGCCGTGGCGCCGCCTGCCCCAACCAGCACGAAGTCGCGCGGGTCATAGCCGCGCTCCACCGACACGCGGCGGATGCCGTTCACCATGTTGTTGTTGACGATGGTGTACATGCCATAGGCCGCACGCTCCACCGATATGCCCAGCGGGTCCGCCACCTTGGCCTTGATCGCCTTCTTCGCCTTCGCGAGGTCGAGCGGCAGCTTGCCGCCCAGAAGGCCATCTGGATTCAGGTAACCCAGCACGAGGTTTGCGTCCGACGTCGTCGGCTCCGTGCCACCCTGCCCATAGCAGGCAGGACCCGGCTCAGAACCCGCCGACTGCGGGCCGACCTGGATCAATCCCAGCGAGTCGATCCACCCGATCGAGCCACCGCCCGCACCCAGCGTTTCCACCTGGATCATCGGCACGCCGATCCTGTAACGCAGGAAGTCGATGTTCTTGTTGAGGTTGGTCTGCCCATCCTTGGTGAGGGTGATGTCGAAGGACGTGCCACCCATATCGACCGTGATCACGTTCTTCTTCTTGAAGGGTGCGGAGACATAGAGGCCCGCCTGCGGGGCAGACGCGGGGCCGGAATTGATTGCGTAGACGGAACGGTCCGTCATCGCCTGGCCGACGGCAAGCCCGCCGTTGGACTGGAAGTAGCGCACCGGCTGCTTGGCCCCCAGCGAACGGAAGTATGCGTCCACCGCCTTCACATAACTGCGCATGACGGGGGCAAGATAGGCATTCACCACCGAGGTCGAGGTACGGGTGTACTCGCGTATCTGCGGATAAAGCTCAGAGCCCACGGTAAGGATCGCGTCCGGCAGCATCTTGCGCACGATCTCGGCGGCGCGGCGCTCATGCGCGGGGTTCAGCACCGACCACACGAAGGAAATGGCGACAGTCTCCACCCCCTCCTTGGCGAAGAGTTCGCACGCCGCGCGCACGTCTGCCTCTTCCATCGGCGTCCGCACGCTGCCGTCAGAGATCACGCGTTCGCGCACACCCTTTCGCAGGTAGCGCGGCACCAGCATGGTGGCGGCGGGATACTCCGGGTCATAGCGGAAGCCGTCTTCCTTGTGGCCGTTGCGGATCTCGATCGAGTCCTCATGGCCCGCCGTGCAGATGAGGCCGGTCTTGCCGCCCTTGTGGGTGATGAGCGCGTTGAGGCCCACCGTGGTGCCGTTGATGCACAGGTCGCAGTCAGACACGAGATCGGAGGCACTGATGCCGAAATCATCGGCGATGAGCTTGAGGCCGTTCTCGATGGCCTTGGTCGGGTCTGATGGCGTCGAGAGTGCCTTGAAGAGCTTGACCTCCCCGGTAGACCGGTTGGCGACGACGAAATCCGTGAAGGTGCCGCCCGCATCGATGCCAAGGCGATAATTGGTGCGCATGGTGTGTCCCCCCCGCTCAGGCCGCAGACCGCAGCCGCCGGGTGGCGGCCATGTCGACACCGAGGGTCTCTGGATCGGCGATCACCACGCCATAGTCGTCGCGTGCGCCCTTGACGGAGACGAGGCCGTTCTTCACATCCCACACCACTTTTTCGATGGGGCGCTCATAGGGGTTGCCATAGCCGCCGCCGCCGGGGTTCATGTTGGTGACGGTGTCCCCTGGCTGGATCGTCTCCATGATGTTGGTGCGCTTCACCTCGGATCTGCCGCCGCGGGTGAGCTTCACGCGGCCGACCTTGGAGTCGATGTCCTTCGACTTCGCACCCGCAGCGCCCATGGCGGGGATGCGGCGGCCCTCGCCGAAGCCGATGCACAGCATCTCCTTGTCGAGGGGCTCCACCTCCCAGGCCGTGCCCGAGCCGCCGCGGAATTTGCCCGCACCGCCGGAGTCCGTCATCAGCGAGTATTTGTGGATAATGATGGGGTAGGAATATTCGAGCAGCTCCACGTCACCTGACGTCAGCGCACCGAAGCAGCATTCGGGGCCGACCGCGTGCCAGCCATCCTGCTGCGGGGTTGCGCCGCCGCCGGAGATGATGGTGGCGAGCACCATGGTCACGAATTCCTCATTGGTGCGCGAATCCCAGCCCGCGATGTTGAGGCCATTGGCATGGCCCCAGCTGGCCGAGACCTTGGACGGCATCGCCTTCTCGAAGGCAAGGCGCACCGCATCCGTCAGGGTTTCCATCGGCGTCGTGGTGCAGTTCATGTGGGGCGCAGGTTCTGCCGCGTTGCAGATCGTGCCCTTCGGCCCGAAATCGACCGAGACGCAGCGGTAGAGGCCCTCATTGTAGGGCGGCGGCAGGGCCGCGAACATCATCAGGCCGAGATAGACGCCCGAGTG
>CAIYXE010000013.1 GCA_903930095.1 uncultured Hyphomicrobiales bacterium | reverse complement strand
GGCCGCGCCGTGGCGGACTCCGGCCTGCCGCGCAGCGCCTTCCATGTGGTGACCAAGGTCGATCCCGGCAATCTTGGTGCTGCCCGCTTTGCCGCCAGCGTGGCGCGTTCGCTGGAACAGCTCGGCAGCGTGCCCGACCTGCTGCTCATCCACTGGCCGCCCGCGGAGGCCGAGTTTGACGCCGCGCTGGACCGGCTGATGGACGAGAAGCAGAAGGGCAATGCGCGGGCCATCGGCGTCAGCAACTTTTCCCCCGCCATGATGCGCCGCGCGCAGGCGCATTGCGGCGGGGCCATTATCAACAACCAGGTGGAATTCCATCCCCTGCTCGACCAGACCGCCATTCTCGCCACCGCCCGCGAGCTTGGCATCACCGTCTCGGCCTATTCGCCGCTGGCGCGTGGCGCGGCGCTCAAGCCCGCACCCATCACCGCCATCGCAGCGCGCCTCGGGCGGCCGCCATCCGAAGTGGTGCTGCGCTGGATCCTGCAGCAGGGCGTGGTGGCGATCCCGATGACGACGAAGCCCGCGAACGCGCGCTCCAACATCAATGCCCTCGGCTTCACTCTCACGGCGGAAGACATGGCGGCAATCTCCGCCCTCGGCACCCGGCAGGGCCGCACCATCAACCCGGGCTGGATGGCGGGCCGCTGGGAACCCTAGCGCGTTCCGAAAAGCACGCGCGCCAGATCACGCTCTCAGTTCAAGTCGCCGTCGCCAGCCGCTCACGGCAAACGCCGAGCGTTTCCACCATCAGCCGCTTCCACCAGTTCGCTGCGGAAAAGATCTCGATCTCGACGAAGCCTGCATAGCCCGCTTCCTCGGCCATGCCGCGGATGCCCGGAACATCGATCACACCGTCGCCCATCATGCCGCGGTCGTTCAGCACGTCCGCCGTCGGCACCAGCCAGTCGCAGACGTGAAAGCCGAGAATGCGGCCTGATGCGCGGGCCATGTCGCGGCGGAGGTTCGGATCCCACCACACATGGTAGACGTCCACGCACACGCCGAGCCAGGGATCATCCGTGGCGCCCTCCACCGCCTCGCACATGTCGAGCGCCTCGGAGAGCAGCGACAGGCAGGAACGGTCTGCCGCATAGACGGGGTGCAAGGGCTCCAGCGCCAGCCGGACGCCGCAGGCGCGCGCGTGTCCGAGAAGGCGTCCCGTGGCGTCGGCCACCTGGGCCCGCGCCGCCGCAATGTCCTTCGAGCCTGTGGGCAAGCCTCCGACCACCATCACGAAGCTCTTCGCCCCCAGCACGGCCGCATCGCTGATGGCGCGCCGGTTGGCGTCGACATTTGCGTCAAAGCCCGCCTTGTCCGCGGCCGGGATGTAGGTGCTGCGGCAATAGCCGGGAACGGCAAGCCCGGCATCCCGGATCTGCCGCGCGATGGCCGTCACGTCCCCGCCCTCGACCTCCCGCCGCCACGGCGCGATGGCGCCGAAGCCTGCGCGGGCAACGGCCTCGATCACCTCACCGATGGGCGCCTGAAATCCCAGCGTCGCGGTGTTGATGGCGCAATCGCCGGGGGACAGCCTCCGCATCACGCGCCGTAGACGGCAAGCAGCGACTTCATGCGCCTCACCGCCAGTTCCGGATCGGGCAGCAGCCGTGCCTCATCGGCAAGCCGGAAGATTTCGGTGAAATAGGGCAGCGGCCGCATCGCCTGCGCCCCGTTCACCATCACGAAATGGTCCTGGTGCCCGTTGAGCCAGGCCAGGAACACGATCCCCGTCTTGTAGTATTGCGTCGGCGCGCGGAAGATCAGCCGTGAGAGCGGCACGGTGGGGGCCATGAGCGCCTCGTATTTTCGCATGTCGCCCTTGGTGAGCGCCGTCAGCGCTGCGGACGCCGCCGGCGCGATCGCATCGAAGATGCCGAGCAGGGCGTGGGAATATCCCACCTCATCGCCCGCGATGAGTGCGGGATAGTTGAAGTCGTCGCCGGTATACATCTTCACGGCGGCAGGCAGCCGCCGCCGCATCGTGATCTCCTTGCCGTCGTCGAGCAGCGAGATCTTGATGCCGTCAACCTTTGCCGCATTCGCTGCGATCACCGCCAGGCAGGTTTCCATGGCGGGCGCGAAGCTGGCGCTTCCCCAATAGCCCTTGAGGGCCGGGTCGAACATGTCGCCCAGCCAGTGAAGTATCACGGGATGCTCCGCTTCTGCCAGCACGCGGGAATAGACCTTCACGTAGTCGTCCGGCGATTTCGCCACCCGCACCAGCGCCCGGCTCGCCATCAGGATGATGCGCCCGCCGCGCTTCTGGATGGCATGCAGCTGCTCCAAATAGGCCTTCACCACGTCGTCGGTGTTGCGCGCCGTGGCGGGGTCGAGCTGGTCCGTGCCGCAACCTGAGAAGATGCGTGCGGCGCGCGGGCCCGCGTCAGCCAGCGAGCGGGTGATGAGGTCCAGCGCGCGCGGCCAGTCGAGGCCCATGCCACGCTGCGAGGTGTCCATCGCCTCGGCGATGCCGAAGCCCAGGTCGAGCAGATGGCGGCGATAGGCCAGCGTCTTTTCCCAGTCGAGAGCGGGCGGTCCTGAAGGATCGGCATTGGCCAGGGCGTCTGCCACCACATGGGCGGCGGCGAAGGCCACGCGGTTGAACGCCTTCTTCGGCTTGCGGATGGGAAGGGGATCCGCCTTGAGCCTGTAAACGCCCTCGGGAAGCTTGATCTTCATGCTCAGTACCTCACGCTCAACAGCCCGCCATCGGCGGTGATTACCTGGCCCGACGTATAGGGAAGCAGTCCCGACGCCAGCGTCAGCGCGATCCGCGCCACTTCCTCCGGCGTGCCGAAGCGCTTGATGACGGTGAGCCCGCCCTCGATCAGCGCATCATACTTCGCCTTGGAAGGTGCCGTCATGTCGGTCTCGATGAAGCCCGGCTGGATCTCGTAGACGCCGATCCCCTCATCCGACAGGCGCGCCGCGAAGAGCTTGGTGATCATCGCCGCGCCCGCCTTGGAGATGCAGTACTCCCCGCGCGCGATCGAGGGCGCCACCGCATTGGCGGAGGAGATGGTGACGATGCTGCGGTGCGCGGTGGCGGGATTGCCGAGAAGCCGCCGCGCGAAGGCCTGCGTCAGGAAGAAGGTGCCGCGCGTGTTGATGGCGAGGCAGCGGTCATAGCTCTCCGCCGTGACGTCCAGCAGGTCGCCGCGGCTCAGCACCGAAACGCCGGCGTTGTTGACGAGTGTGGTCAGCGGCCCGAGTGCTGCCTGCGCCGTGTCGAGCAGCCGCTCATGCGCCGCGATGTCGCCGATGTCGGCGGTGATCGCCGCCGACTTCCGGCCACGCCTGGTAATCTCGCCGGCAACGGCGGCCAGCTCATCAGAGGCCACGACATCGGCCACCGCCACGTCGAAGCCCGCCTCCGCAAGCGCCAGGGCGATGGCCCTGCCGATGCCCCGCCGTCCTCCGGTGACCAATGCGGCCTGTGTCATGCGCTGTCCTCTATCCTGGCAAGGGTCTCTGGCGTGCAGATGGCGCGCAGGACCGTCTTGATGTTGAAGGTGAGCCGCTCCTCCAGCGCCTGCTTGTCCATCAGGTTGCGCTCGAACACGATAGAGCCGGTGAAGCGGTTGGTGAGGTAATAGTAGTTGATGGCGGCGATGGTGATGTTTACCTGCACCGCGTCGAGGTCGTTGCGGAAGAAGCCTTCCTCAGCACCGCGCTTCAAAAGCGCCCGCATGCGCCCCACGAAGGGGCGGCTCAGCTCCTGGAAGCGATCCGAGCCCTTGATGTGGCGCGCCTTGTGCAGGTTCTCGCTGTTGACCAGCGTGATGAATTCCGGATTGGCGATGTAGTAGGCCCAGGTGAAGCGCACCAGCCGCTGCAGCGCGGTGACGGGGTCGTCCTTCTCGATCGCCAGCTGTGCCTCAGCCTCGCGGATTCCCGCATAGGCGTCCTCCAGCGTGATGCGGAACAGCTCTTCCTTGTTGCCAAAGTAATGGTACAGCATGCGCTTGTTGCTGCGTGCGCGTGCTGCGATATCGTCAACCCGCGCGCCGGAAAGCCCCTTCCTGGCAAACTCGGCCTTGGCGGCCTTGAGGATGCGCGCCCGCGTCGCGTCGGGGTCGCGTGCCTTGAAGGAAAGGGCCCGGGGCAAGATTTCCGCTCTTGAATTAACCAACTGGTTATTTATAAGCTGATCCACCGCATGGAACAAGGGGCTCGCCGCGGCAATGTATGACTACGTGATCATCGGGGGTGGCTCTGCGGGCTGCGTGATGGCGGCCAGGCTGTCCGAGATGGGTGATGCCAGGGTCCTGCTGCTTGAGGCTGGCCCGCGCGACACCAACCCTTACATCCACATGCCCGTCGGCTTCTTCAAGATGACGTCGGGCTCCCTCATCTGGGGCTATGAGACAACCCCCCTCCGCCACGCCAACAACCGCACCACCGTCTATCCGCAGGCGCGCGTGCTGGGCGGCGGCAGCTCGATCAATGCCGAGATCTACACGCGCGGCTGCCCGGAGGATTATGACGGCTGGGCCAGCCGCCACGGCTGTGACGGCTGGAGCTGGAACGACCTCAAATCCTATTTCGTGAAGTCGGAAGGCAACACCCGCCTTGCCGGCAAGGACCATGGCATCGATGGTCCTCTCGGCGTCTCGGACCTGCAGAGCTCCAACCGCGTGTCGCGCGCCTATGTGCAGGGCTGCATGGAATTCGGCATGCCGCACAACGCCGACTTCAACTCCGGCCGCCAGGAGGGCGCCGGCCTCTACCAGACGACGACGAAGGACGGCCGCCGCTGCAGCGCCGCCGTCGGCTATCTGAAGCCCGCGCTGCAGCGGCCGAACCTCACGCTCCGCACCGGCGTGCTGGTCAACCGCATCATCGTCGAGAACGGCCGTGCGGTGGGCGTGGAGATCGTGGAGAACGGCCGCGTGCAGCGCATTGATGCGGCAAGCGAGGTGATCCTCACCGCGGGCGCCATCGGGTCCCCGAAGATGCTCATGTTGTCCGGCATCGGCCCGGCCGCGCATCTGCGGGAGGTCGGCGTTCCCGTCATCCATGACCTGCCCGGCGTCGGCGAGAACTTCCACGACCATTTCTCGACCGACGTGACATGGGTGCTGAACGGTGCGCACTCCTACGACAAGTACAAGAAGCCGCACTGGAAGCTCTGGGCGGGCTTGCAATATGCCATGTTCCGCTCCGGCCCCGTGGCCTCCAACATCGTGGAGGCCGGCGCCTTCTGGTGGAGCGACCGCGGTGAGAAAACGCCCGACCTGCAGTTCCACTTCCTCGCGGGCGCCGGTGTCGAGGAGGGTGTCGGCAGCGTGCCGGGTGGCAATGGCGCCACCTGCAATTCCTACCATGTGCGCCCGCGCTCGCGCGGCCACGTCAGGCTCCGCTCGCCGCGCCCGGAGGATGCGCCGCTGATCGACCCCAATTCCTTCGCCGAGCCCTACGACCTCGACCGCCACATCGACGGCATCAGGATCACCCAGGAAGTGGGCCGCACCCGCGCGATGCGGAAATTCGTCTCGGCTGAGCATTTCCCCGGCCCGGATGTGAAGACCCGCGCCGACTACGAGGCCTGCGCCCGCTCGAACGCGCGCTCCTCCTATCACCCGGTCGGCACCTGCAAGATGGGGCGTGACGCCATGGCGGTGATCGATCCCATGCTCCGCGTCCACGGCATCGAGCGCCTCCGGGTCTGTGACAGTTCCATCATGCCGGAGGTCGTGTCCTCCAACACCAACGCACCCACCATCGCCATCGCAGAAAAGGCCGCGGACCTGATCCGCGGTAACAGGTAGACCATGCCGAAGATCGTTTCCGCCGCAGATGCCGTGAAGGCCATTGCGGACAGTGCCACCGTCGCTGTCAATTCCTCCTCGGGGCTGAACTGCCCGGATGCGGTGTTGAAGGCCCTGGGCGAGCGTTTCGCGCGTGACGGCGCCCCGCGCAACCTCACCATGATCCACCCGATCGCCGCGGGCGACATGTTCGGCATCCGCGGCGTGGAACACATCGCGCAGAAGGGCCTCATCGGCCGCATCATCGGGGGCTCCTATCCCTCCGGCCCGTCGACATCGGAGCCGCCGATGATCTGGCAGATGCTCGGCGCTGACGAGATGCCCGCTTACAACGTCCCCTCCGGTATCCTCTTCGACATGATGCGTGAGGCAGCCGCCAAGCGCCCCGGCGTCATCACCAAGGTTGGCCTCGATACTTTCGTCGATCCGGACCGCGAAGGCTGCGCCATGAATGCCAGCGCCGCTGCCCGGCCCATCGTCCGCAAGATCGCCTTCGAGGGTGAGGAGTGGCTGTTCTTCCCGGCCATCGTGCCCCAGGTCGCCATCATCCGCGCCAGTGCCTGTGACGAGCGCGGCAACATGAGCTTCGATCAGGAGGGCGCTTATCTCGGCGCCATGGAGCTGGCGCTCGCCGCCCACAACAATGGCGGCATCGTCATCGCCCAGGTGCGTTCCGTGGTGGAAAATGAGACGCTGAAGCCGCACCAGGTCCGCGTCCCCGGCATTCTCGTCGATTACATCGTCGAGGCGCCGGACCAGTGGCAGACGACGCAGACCCCCTATGATCCCACCATCTCGGGCGAAGTGTTCAAGCCGCTCTCGAGCTTCGCGCTCATGGATTTCGGCACCGGCAAGGCCATCGCACGGCGCGTCGCGCAGGAACTCCGGGCGGGCTGGGCCGTCAATCTGGGCTTCGGCGTTTCGGCCAACGTGCCGCGCATCTTCATCGAGGAGGGCCTCCACGGCAAGGCCACATGGGTGATCGAGCAGGGGGCGGTGGGCGGCGTGCCGCTGCTCGACTTCCAGTTCGGCTGCGCGTCCAATGCGGAGGCCTTCGTGCCCTCGGCCTACCAGTTCACCTATTTTCAGGCGGCGGGCTTTGATTGCTCCCTCCTCTCCTTCCTGCAGATCGACAGGCACGGCTCGGTCAATGTCTCGAAGCTGGGTGCAAGGCCCCATGTCACGGCGGGTGCCGGCGGCTTCGTCGACATCACCACGCGGGCGCGCAAGATCGTCTATTCCGGCTACTTCAATGCCGGCGCGAAGATGGACATCGTCGACGGCCGTCTGAAGATCGAGAAGGAAGGCAAGGTGAGAAAGCTGGTCAACGAGGTGGAGCAGGTCTCCTTCTCGGGCCGGCGCGGCGTGGCGCAAGGCCAGGACGTGACCTATGTGACAGAGCGCTGCGTAATGAAGCTGACGCCCGAGGGCATCGTCCTCACCGAGATCGCACCGGGTGCCGAGCTGCAGTCGAATATCCTCGACCAGTCGGAGTTCCCGCTCATCGTCTCGCCGCAGCTGCGGGAAATGGACAGGCGCCTGTTCCTGCCCAACAAGATGGGGCTGGCGCTTGATGGCTGACACCGGCGACCATCGCATCCGCCTCGCGGTCGAAGGGCCGCTCGCCATCATCACCATCGCGCGGCCGGAGAAGTTCAACGCGCTTGACCACGCCATGGTGCTGGCGCTTGAGCGCGCGGCCCACATGGTCGATGCCGATGGCGCGGTGCGCGCCGCCATCATCACCGGCGAGGGCGGAAAGTCCTTCTGCGCAGGTGGCGACATCGAAGCCTGGTCGGCGCTCGCGCCTGCGGATTTCGCGCTGGCCTGGGTGCGTCACGGCCACCGCGCCTTCGATGCGCTGGCACGGCTGCGCCAGCCGCTCGTCGCGGCGCTGAACGGCCATGCGCTGGGCGGCGGGCTCGAACTCGCCGCCACGGCGGATTTCCGCGTGGCGGAAGATCACGTCAAGCTGGGTTCGCCCGAAACCGGTCTCGGCATCATTCCCGGCTGGTCGGGCACCCAGCGCACGGTCAACCGCTTCGGCCCGCAGCTCGTCCGCCGCATGGCGTTGCTGGGCGAGGTCTTCACGGCAGAAGAGGGTCTCCGCCTCGGCCTCGTCGATGCGCTGGCGCCGCAGGGCGGGGGGCTGGCCGCCGCAACCGCCATGGCCCAGAGGCTCATGGCGCGCGGTCCGCTCGCCACCCAGGCCACCAAGATGCTGATCAACGCGGCGGAAGGCGAGGAACTCCACCGCCCCCTCGAAGCCCTCGCCGGCGGCCTCGCCGCAGGCAGTGAGGATCTCAGGAAAGGTGTCGACGCCTTCCGCCAGAAGCGCACGCCGGAATTCTGAAGCGGAAATCTCAAGCAGGCGGCCCCGGCCGCCTCCTTATTGCATCGTGCCCAGATAATAGACCAGCGACAGGATGCGCTGCTGTGCCAGATCCTCGCTCATGCGCGCCTGGTCAGGCGTCACCGGCTTCGGCGCCTCGCGGTAGCGGTCACCCCACAGTGGCATGTCGCGCGTGCCATGCGCGGCAACGACGGAACTGCCCTCGATGATGGCGTAGATCTTCTCGATGGGAAACGTGCCGCCATTGCGCTCGGTGATCATCGCCAGGTTGGGGGCGGGCGTCTTCAATATCTGCCCGATCGGCCCGTCGCCCCGCCCGTCGAGGCCGTGGCAGGCCGCACAGTGCATGCGGTATTCTTCCTGCCCGATTGCCGGATCCTGCGCCAAGGCCGTCCCGCTGAGGCCCGTGATGGCCAGGGGCAGAAGCAGTGCGCCAAGAAGTAGGGAGTTTGATCCATTCACGACACGTCCTCCATGTTGCAAGGAAACATCCCCTAAAGAGTATCGATTGCAGGAAATGAATGTGTTGCGTTAGATCAAACACTCTTCGCAAGAGCGGCCTGCCGGATCTCGCGCCTCCGGAGGCTTGCCCAGCATGATGACAGATGTCGCGATGAGGGATCCAGAGTAGCCACCGGCACCACTTAACCGGTGGCCCCGCCCAAGGCTTTGGAGCGGGCGATGGGAATCGAACCCACGACATGCAGCTTGGGAAGCTGCCGTTCTACCACTGAACTACGCCCGCATCGGATGAGAGATTAGTGGAGCGGGGCCAAGGCGGCAAGGGGGTGGTGTGGGAGCCTACGGGATCCTCCCCAAAGGTACCAAGTTGGCCCATCAGGTGGATGCTAATCACCATCCACCACTTTCTGCGTGTTCACGAACGTATTCTATGTCGAAGAAGGCGCAAGCTCCGTCGTTGCGTGAACATCATACCACTCATCCGAAGGCCCAATATAAGTTCCGTTCTCCGTTCTGATATTCTCGATGAACCACTTACGCGCCGTGGTGTAGTCCATCCAGCGGCCTCCGAGCTCCCTCCCGAAAGGGCCAGAATCTCTCCCGGTAAACGTACGATCCACGAAAAGCCCCTCTTTCGCCGGGTATGGCAACGCGAAGTCATTCTTGCGTCTCTGTGGTCTTATCTTGAAATATCGATAGCCGACTTTATTCAAGTCGTCGATGGCAGCAAAGCCATACTCCTCGACAGAGATATAAATCGGAAGATCAGCGCGCCCCGCCAAATGCTGAAGAATGATCCGATCAGCTCCCTCGACGTCGATCTTGAGATAGTACGGGATCCCGTATCGGGCAAACAGTTGCTCTGGCGTGATACAAGGAACGCCAATCTCCTCGTAAGGAGTGCCGTCTCTGCAGCCATAGTTCTTGTCGAATGAACTCCAATGATCGTTCGCGAGATTTCTGTAGAACGGTAAAGTGCCTTCATCGGACCAAATGCCGATGTTGAGGAGGACAAAACGTCCTTCAGCAATATCCGCTGCGAAGCCTGATTTAAGCTCTTCTGCGATGATTGGATTTGCTTCGATGCCAACAACAATAAATCCCTTATCAAGATAGAAGCGACTGTCCTCCCCGTGATTGACGCCCACATCAAAAACCGTTCTCTGCGGCGGCTGGCAAAACTGGCTCTCGAACCGTCCCTGAGCTGCGAGAATCTCTCGAAGCATGCCTTCGATCTTCAGGACAGATTGCTGCACGTCCGAGATGCGCTGAGAGTCGCGAGCCCGGTCATGTTCAAGATTGGATGGAGGCCTTTTCACGCTCTCAATTCTATCATGAAGCAAGGGTATCCCTCCAATGTTGCCGCAAAGTTCTCTGATCTTCCGAAAAAACGAAGGCATTTGCGCTCCAGTCGTTCATAAGCGAGATTTCCGTCGGTCAAACATTAATCTAGAATATTCTTAACCGGAAGATGCAATATATGTCTCAGTCAGCCGTCAATTGTGACGATGAGGTGGGAGTACAAGATGTTTTCATGCTTGGGAAGTTAAGCATAGTCCGGTTGCTAAGCGGTAGGTTTCTGGACAGTGGGATTAATTGGTGGACCATCAGTCGGATGTGACGACCAAAAGCTTCACCCCCTGGTACTTCTTGGCGATCTGCTCCCACGCCCTTACGTAGCTCTTTTCCCGCAGGGCTTCACCCGCTGACCAGCGTGGAAGCTCACTGCTCCTGAAAAGTAGGCGTGGCTTCTCTATGTCTTACCGGCTCGCCGGGTCGAAGGCCTTGAAGTGTTTCGACAGCTTCAGCCCCTGCTTCTGGTAGTTCGATCCGATGCCCTGGCCATAGACGCGCTCGGGCGCCTCGGTCAGCGGTTCATAGACCAGCCGCCCGATGATCTGTCCATCCTC
>CAIYXE010000012.1 GCA_903930095.1 uncultured Hyphomicrobiales bacterium | reverse complement strand
TCGGCGAGACTTGCCGTATCGAGCCCCGCCTCCGTGCCGAACGGGTCCACGATGAAGCGGGTAAGATTGAGTGAACCCAGAAGGCACGCGCCGTAGGGTGGAAGGGGCTGCTCCCCGCAAGGATTGGTGCTGCCGATCGTTTCACAATAGCTCAGATTGTTTTCATCATTCACACGGTCGATGAAGATGACCCCGGGCTCTGCATAGTCAAAGGTTGCCCGCATGATCTGATCCCAAAGCCGCGTTGCGGGTACATTGCGGAAGGTGTGTCCCTCGAAGACGAGCGGCCAGTCTTCACCTGCCTTGACTGCCTGCATGAAGCGGTCCGTGACGAGAACCGAGAGATTGAAATTGCGAAGCCGCCCAGCCTCCCGTTTCGCTGCGATGAAGTCCTCGATGTCGGGATGGTCGCAACGCATGGTCGCCATCATCGCCCCCCGGCGCGCCCCCGCGGACATGATGGTCTTGCACATTGCATCCCACACATCCATGAAGCTGATGGGTCCGGAGGCATCGGCTCCCACCCCTCTCACTTCGGCTCCGCGCGGACGGATAGTCGAGAAATCATGCCCGATGCCGCCGCCTTGCTGCATGGTCAGAGCGGCTTCCTTGAGTTGGGTGAATATGCCTTCGAGCGAATCGGGTATCCGACCCATGACGAAGCAATTGAACAAGGTCACCTGACGGCCGGTGCCGGCACCCGCGAGGATGCGGCCTGCAGGCAGGAAACGGTAGCCCTGCAGGATGCGATAGAAGGCATCAGCCCAAACCTCTCGGTCGCCGGGCTGCTCAGCCTCTGCCATCGCGCGGGCCACGCGCCGCCAGCTATCTTCGATGGTCTGCTCGGCGGCAGCTCCAGAGGCAGGCTTGAACCTGTACTTCATGTCCCAGATGTCGTGGGAAATCGGGTCAAAGGGCGGGCGGCTGGCATTTTCCATCGCTGAAACCTCCAGAGGTAGCAGGATGTTAATGGGTCAAGACCTAGGAGTCGAGAGTTTGTTCTCTATTTGTACACACCCATCCGCTCTCGGCCCTCCAGCACGAGGCAGGCCGTCTCGGGCTCGATGGCGTTCTCGAGGCGTGACTGGAATTCTTTGCGGCCAAGGCCCGGCGGAATCGGTGGAAGAAATGAGATTACAATCGTTCCTGGTCGCCTGAGAAACTGCCGCCGTGGCCAGAAGAGTCCAGAATTCAGGGAGAATGGTACACAGGGTACTGAAAGCTTTCCATAGACCGCGGCCGCACCCGGCTTGTAATTGGGCGGATCATCCGGAGCGCGCCTGGTGCCTTCGGGCATGATCACCACCTGTCTGCCGTCGGCCACTGCCTGCACGGACTTCTCGATCAGCGCGCGCAATGCCTGGGTTCCTGCGGAACGCTCCACCGGGATCATGCGGAACTTGTAGATGAACCAACCGAAGAACGGGATGAAGGTCAGTTCCTTCTTCAGGACAACCGCCGGATCGTCGAGCAATGGCAGGATGGCGAAGGTCTCCCAGAAGGACTGATGCTTTCCCGCCACGAGGCAAGACCCTCGAGGGATGTTCGCGATCCCACGAACCTCCATCTTGACCCCGGCGATGACCCGCAGCCAAAATAGAGAAGACCGTGCCCAGGCTTGAAGCGCGCGGATCGACCACTTGCGGGGTGTAAAGAAAAAGACGGATCCCAGCACCAGGAACAGCACGAGGTTGAGATAGAAAACCAGATTGAACAGCGCCGAGCGAAAATGGATCACGTGACCACCCCAAGCCGCCGCATCAGCGTGACCCTTGCGGTGATCAGACAGATCAGGGTCGCAGCCACTGGAACGGCAAAGAGAAACAGATAGCTCCAGATGGCGGTCTCAGGCGCGGAAAACAGCAGGCTGCGGCTGGCTGCAGCCATTCCGCCGCCACCCGACAGGCCAAGCAGAAGAAACGTGAGCAGTCCCAGTCCAACCCCAATGAAGCCCGAGAGCATGCCCGTCCTCAGGAACCGGCCATCAATCTGGCGCGCGATGTAGCTGTCCCGCGCGCCGACGAGGTGCAGCAGATCGACGATTGGTCTGTTGGCCTGCAGCACCGCGCGCGTGGCGAAGATGACGATGGCGATCGCTGAGACAGAAATCAGGAGGAGGATCGCATAGGAGAGAACGGACAAGGCGCGGGCCATGCGCGTCAGTTCCGCTTCCCACTTCCGGTGTGTATCAAGTCGCGCACCCTTGGCTGCCGAGATCGCCGTTGCCAGAGCCTCGATATCAAGCGGCCGGTTTGGATCAATTAGCACACGGATCAGTCGCGGCACGGGCAAGCCTTCGAGAGCTCGCGTCCCGAGCCATGGCTCGAGGAGCTTTGCGCCGGCTTCATCCGCCAGCGCCTCGGCCTTCAGCACGCCGGGAAAGCCGGATGCGATGGCCTGCGCCTTGGCCACTTCGGCATCGATGTCGGCATCGCGCACGTGAGCGACCTGAATGGTCATTTCCTGCGACAGACCGCTCGTCCAGTTTGTTACCGCACGCTCCACCAGGATCAATGCGCCGATGGCGAGGCAAGCAAGGTAGCTCATCACCGCCATGGTGACCGTCAGCGACCGAAGGGATGCGACGTTGGAGGGAATGATCGAACCGGGCTTCATTGCAGGCTGAGCACCCCCTCCTCGAGATTCAGGACTGGCCGTTCCGCCTGCCTTACGAGGCCACGGTCGTGCGTTGCGATCAGCATGGTTGTTCCAAGCCGATTGAGCTCCAGAAACAGATGGAGAAGCCGTTTGGCGAGAACGGGATCGACGTTTCCCGTCGGCTCGTCGGCAAGCAGGAGCTGCGGCTTGGCGATGACCGCCCGTGCGATTGCCGCGCGCTGCTTCTCGCCACCAGAAAGCACCGGCGGCAAGGAGGATGACTTTTCGGCAAGCCCGACCCAGTCGAGAAGATCCATAACATCGCGACGGTAGCTGGTTTCAGCCTTGCCGGCGACCCGTAGCGGAAGAGCTACGTTATCGTAGGTCGAGAGGTGATCGAGAAGGCGAAACTCCTGAAACACAACCCCGATTCGACGCCGGATTGGCGGCAGCCTGTGGTGGCTCAAGCTCCCGACATCTTCTCCGAAGATCTGCAGGTGGCCTCGGGTCGGCTTGAGGGCCAGAAACAGAAGCTTCAGAAGTGAGGACTTTCCGGCTCCCGACGAACCTGTGAGGAAGAAGAAGTCGCCTGGCAGCATCGAAAAGGTGACGTCCTTCAGGACTTCCGGACCATCCCCATACCGTAGCCCCACGTTCTCAAGCCGCAGCACAGCAGCGCTCTCCTTTTTCCAGCGCCTTTTAAGCACTCGAACTTTAACGAGCCATTAACCCTAACGAGCCTTAATCTGTAACCATTACGCGCATTATTCGCCACTAAACACCAACAGCATCGCCTCGCCATGATCATCCACTGCCCGTCCTGCAAAGGCCCCATCAATCGCCAGACCCTCAACCTCCATGAAGGTGGTGGCGTGGTTCATTGCCCTTCCTGCGGCCATGGATGGATTGAGGCCACGGCCATTGAGATCACCCCCGAGTCCATCCGCTCAATCCAGAGCTCGAACCGGCCCACCGATGCACCCGATGTCGAGGTACGGAAACTCGTATCTGCCAGCCTTCTGGCGAAGGAAACCTTCGAGATCCGACGCAGACGCAGGCGTACGGCGATGGCGGCCTGGAT
>CAIYXE010000011.1 GCA_903930095.1 uncultured Hyphomicrobiales bacterium | reverse complement strand
GGTGTTCTCGGTGGCCCAGACGCCGGTGTAGCCGGAGGCCGCCATCTGCCAGCCCTTGATGTTGACCTTCGGCGTCTTGATGACGTCGTGCTCATAGCGGCTGGGCGAGGGCTCCACGCCCGTGTGCTTGCCAAAGAAGTTGTCCTCCTCCGCCGTGGTCAGCCCCGTGTGCGTGTCGGTGCCGCTGACGAAGCCGAACTTGAACGGATTGGCGCCGAGCGTGGCCTCGAGCTTCAGGCCCTCGCTGAGCGCCTGGCGTGCGTATTCCCGCTCGATCATTCCGGGCTCTTTGGGAACGCCCGCCAGGTTGGCGGCGTCCCATCTCTCGAATCCCGCGAACTCATCGTTGGGCGAGAGTGAGGGGTGGGTCTCGCCGTCCCCCTTGATCTGGGTGATCTCATACATCGGCTCCCATCGCGCGCGGGTTTCCGCCCATTCGCGCGTCAGGGGGCTGCCCTCGAAGGTCGAGAGCGCGAACATCCTGCCATTGGAGAGATTGCCATTGTGCGGAATGGCCAGCAGCGAGCCGCCGGTCTTCGCCTCCCAGGCCCCCATCCATTTCCACAGGTCTTCCGGGTTCTCGCTGTCGAAGGTGGTCATGGGCAGAACCTGGTCGGCCGCTGCCTTGCCGTCCCGGTAGATCACGTTGCGGTGCAGATTGTTGCCGCCACCCGCATTGCTCGTCCACTCATAGCCGATGAAGGCCGTGAAGCGGCCGGGCTCGTTATACTTCTCCATGATCGCCGTGTTCTTCTCCCAGATCGACATGGCGAGCCGCGGGTCCTTCATGGCGGGCGGCACCTTGTTGTTCGACTGGGCCGCGATCATCTCGGAGGCGGCCTGAACGCCCTGGCCCGAGGCCATCATCTCATGCCAGCGCTTGATGACCGGATCGGCCATCAGATCCGGATTGCCGTCGCGGACCTCGAAGATCACCCCCGCGGCGTCCGAGTGGTCGGTGACGGCCACCCAGTCCAGCGGACGGCTGAGCTTGACGGCTTCCCCGAGCGACGAGGTGACCTGCTCGCCACGGGCGAAGCGCAGGGCCTCTTCCGGCCCGAGCGTGGCCCCGAAAGCTCCGGCGTCGACCGACCAGCCGGTGTGGACATGCTGGTCGCCCCAGAACACGTGTGTGGGATAATTGCGGCCCGCATAGGGTGAGAAGCCCCGCTTCGGGAAGGCATGTGCGGCGGCCTCCGGGTTGATGAGCCCCGCATCGCCGCCGGACTGCGGCTCCTCCGCCCCGGCGGGCGCTGCGGCAAGCATGAGTACGATTGTGGTCGCTGCGCCGGTCATCCATGACGATCTCATCGCAAACTCCTCATCTCATATGTTCCAAAACATACATTTGACTGTTTCTCCAAGATGTATGATTTTTCACATTTGTCTCATTCAATCTTTTGCGGAGAGTTTGGCAACCCGTGAAATTGTCGAAGGCCGAGATAGAAGACGGAAAGTCCCTGCTGCGCTCGCAGGGCTGGCTCAGCAGCGTGGAACCATCGTTCCGTGAGGCTCTGTTGTCCGAGTGCCAGTGGAGCAAGGTTGTGCCCCGGATGCCGGTCTCGCTCGGCGGCGAGACGGCAGGCGGCATGTATGGTGTGGCGAGTGGCGCCGTCGGCATCATACCCGCGGTTGCAACGCCGGACGCGGGCCTTATCCACATCGATCGCGCTCCCTTCTGGTACGGCTTGCAGCCGTTCATGTCGGGTGAGGGGCGGAACATAACGGTGATGGCGCGCTCGGAGTGCGTCATTGCGCATGTGCCCAAAGTTTCGCTGAACAGGATTCTCGCCAGCGATTCCGCAGGCTGGCAGATGCTGCTGATGCACCTCGGGGAGTTGTTCCGCATGAGCATTCAGGCGGCAGCGGATCTCTTGCTGCCGGAACGTGACCGGCGCTGCGCTGCGGTGCTTCTGCGCATTGCGGGTGCGCGCAGTGCCGGGTCAACCGCCCACACCGTGCACTGCTCGCACGAGGAACTCGCCGCCATGTGCAATCTCTCCCGGCAGACGATCGCGGACGTGCTCAGACGGCTGGAGATGCGGGGGGAGGCAGAACTCGGCTACCGCGCGATCAGGCTCATCAATCCGGATAGCTTGCGCCGTATTGTGGATGGTGCCTGAGGAATTGGTCTTCTCGCAGGCGGCAGTCCGCCGGCCCCGCAAAACAGAAACGCCGGCCCTCGAGGGCCGGCGTACCGTCCGGAACGTCCCATGTCGCGCCGCCAGTACATCCGTGGCTTGCGCGGGGTTCGGTTCCTTGATTTATTCCGCCGAAAGGCGGTCGGCGGATGATTTCCCGGTGCGGCGGTCGCTGACCACCTCATAGGAAACCTTCTGTCCTTCGTTGAGGCTGCCGAGGCCGGCGCGCTCCACCGCGCTGATGTGGACGAACACATCCGGACCGCCCGAGGACGGCTGGATGAACCCGTAGCCCTTCTGGGCGTTAAACCACTTCACGGTACCTGTCTGCATAGTGTCTGTATTCCCTGGTCATGATGTCAAATGCACGAAAGCGCTCGTACGATTAAGCACGATTTGCGCCGATCGATGTTCTGGGTGTGAAGGAGATGGGCGAGTGCACTTCATCAAAGCGCGGGCGCCAAGCCAACCGGCCGAAACTCGACAGGTTTCAGATAGGCCTCCTTTGCACGCATTACAAGCAAATAAATGAACTTTTTTTCTCGCTACTCCGGGATCACGCTGCCGGTGTCAGCCTCGAACGGCTCGTGGGCGGCCATGTCAAGCTGGGCTGCCGTGCCGGGGAAGATCTCGAAGCGGGGATCGAAATCCACCATGGTCGCCGCAAGCTTCATCAGCAGGCTGGCGTCGCCGGCGATCTGGACCTTGCCGCTCGCCACCTGGCTTTCCAGGGTCTCGGTTCCCATCATCAGCTGCTCGAGGTCCGAGCGGTTGACCGTCATCGCCACGTCTGGCTTTTCTGCCTGGTATCCGGCGATGCTGGTCAGCGTGGCGCTGCGCAGTTCGATGAGGAATGTTTCGCCGGTATCGGGCGTGGCGAGGTTCATGGTGAACGCCAGCCCCTCCGCCTTCCGGCTGTCCATGCGGATGGCGAGGAAGTTCAGGAAGAGCTCGGTTGACATCGCGCGGATGACATCGGGTGAGGACGAACTTGCCGTCTCCCCCGTCGGAATGCCGTTGCGCAGCTCATAGGCGCCGGAGAGGAAGCTGTTGCGCAGGCCGGGGTTCTCCTGCTGGTAACCGAGCTGCTCGAAGACATCGGCGAGCAGTTCACGCGCGGCCTGGTTGGCAGGCTCCGCCAGCACCAGCTTGTTGAGGATCTCGCTGGCGATCATGTAGTCGCCTGCGTCATGCAGCGCCTGGCAGCGCGCGATGATCTGGCCGGCCCCGCCCATCATCTCGACATAGACCGGAGCCGAGGCCTCCGGCGAGAGCGGGATGAGCGTTGCCGGATTGCAGTCCCAGAAGCCGAGAAACCGCTGGATGACGCCGCGCGCATTGTGCTCGGGCGAACCATGATAGCCGCGGCAGTGCCATTTCTGCTGCAAGGCCTGCGGCAACTCGTAGACGTTGTGCACCTGGTTGATGGTCACGCCCTGGTTGGCGAGGTGCAGCACCTGGTTGTTCATGTGGGCATAGAGGTCGCGCTGGTCGCGCAGCACTTCCTGGATGCGCTCATTGCCCCAGCGCGGCAAGTGGTGCGAGGCGAACATGACCTCGGCCTCCTTGCCGAAGCGATGAAGCGACTCGTTGATGTATCTCGACCAGCGCAACGGATCGCGCACCTGGGCCCCGCGCAGCGTATAGATGTTGTGGAGTGTCGCTGTGACGTTCTCGGCCATCCACAGCGCCTTCATCTCCGGGAAATAGGTGTTCATCTCGCGCGGCGCTTCGGTGTTGGGCGTGTTCTGGAACACCATCCTCACGCCGTCGACCTCGAACTCCTCGATGGGTTCGGACACCATGCGGGTCGGCGCGATGAGGCCGGACATGCCAGCCGAGATCTTGTGCCCGAGGCCCTGGGTGACGAAGCCATGTGGTGCAACCGGCAGCAGCAGCCCATATTGGTAGAACAGCCGGCGGTTCATGGCATTGCCCGCAAATACGTTCTCGGACACCGTGAAGTCCATGAAGTCCACGGGAGCGATGACCTGCACCTTGCCGGAGGCCACGTCCTCGTCCTTCAGGTCGAGGCCGCGCACGCCGCCCCAGTGATCGCCATGGGTATGGGAATAGATCACCGCCGTGATCGGCCGGCCTTCGCCCACTTTTTCCTGGAACAGCTTGGTGGCAGCGCGCACCGCCTCCGCGGTCACCAGCGGGTCGAAGACGATCCAGCCGGTCTTGCCGCGCACGAAGGTAATGTCGGACAGATCGACCCCGCGCACCTGATAGATGCCGGGGATCACCTCATAGAGACCGTAATTGTTGTTCAGCCTGGCAATGCGGAGCATGGACGGGTGGATGCTGTCGAATTCCCTGTCATCGTTGAGGAACTGGAAGCGCTCCATGTCCACGGCGTCATGGCCCGCGTCGGCCTTGATCTTGAGATCCGGCATCGGGGCGATGAAGCCCTTGTTCATCTCGTCGAAGTCGCGGGTGTCCGCAAAGGGCAGGCCCTCAGACGACTTTTTCAGGGCGGCGATCGTATGGGATGACGGGGCCTTGCCCTTCGGGTCGAAGTGGCCTGCAAGCGGCGTTCCGCTCTGGGCGCGCGCCGGGCTCGGCTCGAGCAGGTTCTGTCCGGCGACGGCGAAAGCCGCGCTGGCGGCCGAAATGGTGCTGATGAAGTCGCGTCTCGTGGTCTTGGTCATGGTCTGGTCCTGTTCCACAAAGAATTGCTGCGGAATTATCATACTCCTTGCATATAATTCGTCCAGCGGCCTGTCCATGTGGCCGTTTGCGCGTGCTGTGCGTTCAGGCCGCGTCGGCATCCTCATGCAGATCGGGCATCAGGGCCATGATGGATTCCACTTCCTCGCGCCCGGCCTCGAAGGCGGCGATGCAGGAGGGGTCGAACTGGGTTCCGGCATTCTCATAGAGATAGGTGAATGCATGTTGCAGCGACCAGGCCCGCTTGTAGGGGCGCAGGCTGGTGAGCGCGTCGAAGACGTCTGCCACCGCGGCGATGCGGCCTGCCAGCGGGATCTGTTCGCCCTTGAGGCCCTGTGGATAG
>CAIYXE010000010.1 GCA_903930095.1 uncultured Hyphomicrobiales bacterium | reverse complement strand
CGCCGCCCAGCGCCACCCCGGCCGCATCGGCGCCGTGCTGGGCTATGACGAGGGCCTGTCGCACCTCATCCAGGCGGGCTGCGACACCATCCTCGTGCCGTCGCGCTTCGAACCCTGCGGGCTCACGCAGCTCTACGGGCTGCGCTATGGCTGCCTGCCGGTCGTGGCGCGCACCGGCGGCCTCAACGATACGGTGATCGACGCCAATGATGCGGCCATCAAGGCAGGCGTGGCCACCGGCTTCCAGTTCTCGCCCGTCGACCAGGAAACGCTGGCGCATGCGCTGGGCCGCGCCGCGGAGTGCTACGCAGACCCGTCCCTGTGGCGCGGCATGCAGAAGCGCGCCATGGCCTCCGACGTGTCCTGGTCGCGCAGCGCGGCCGCCTATGTCCAGCTCTACCGCAATCTCCTGAAGGCTTGATCCATCGCCATGATCCGCACCATTGCCACCACGCCCTTCGACGGCCAGAAGCCCGGCACCTCCGGCCTGCGCAAGAAGGTGACGGTCTTCAGCCAGCCGCACTATGCCGAGAACTTCATCCAGTCCGTCTTCGATGCGCTGGAAGGCTTCCCAGGCCAGACGCTGGTGATCGGCGGCGACGGCCGCTACTACAACAGCGAGGTCATCCAGACGGCGATCCGCATGGCGGCGGCCAATGGCTTCGGCCGCGTGATGGTGGGGCGCGGCGGGCTGCTTTCCACGCCTGCCGCCTCGCACCTGATCCGCAAGTACCGCGCCTTCGGCGGCATCATCCTCTCCGCCAGCCATAATCCGGGCGGGCCCGATGGCGACTTCGGCATCAAGTACAATGCCGCGAACGGCGGGCCAGCGCCTGAGAAGCTCACCGACGCGATCTTCGCCCGGACACGGTCGATCACACAGTACAACATCATCGACACGCCGGACATCGACCTGAGCCGCACCGGCGAGACGAAGGCCGGCAGCATGACCGTGGAGGTCATCGACCCTGTTGCCGACTACGCCGGGCTGATGCAGTCGCTTTTCGACTTCGATGCGATCCGCGATCTGATCCGCGCCGGCTTCACCATGAAGTTCGACGCGATGGGGGCCATCACCGGGCCCTATGCACGCCGCATCCTCGAGGAGATGCTGGGCTTTCCCGTGGGCACGGTGATGAACGGGACGCCGCTTCCCGATTTCGGCGGGCACCACCCCGATCCCAACCTCGTCCACGCGAAGGAACTCGTCGACATCGTGATGCCGCCGGGCGGGCCTGATTTCGGCGCGGCCTCCGACGGCGATGGCGACCGCAACCTCATCATCGGGCGCGGCATGTATGTGACGCCATCGGATTCGCTCGCCATCCTCGCCGCCAATGCAACGCTCTGCCCCGGCTATGCGAACGGGCTGGCGGGTATCGCGCGCTCGATGCCGACGAGTGCGGCGGCCGACCGGGTGGCCGAGAAGCTCAACATCGCCTGTTTCGAAACACCCACCGGCTGGAAGTTCTTCGGCAACCTGCTCGATGCCGGCAAGGCCACCATCTGCGGCGAGGAGAGCTTCGGCACCGGCTCCAGCCACGTGCGCGAGAAGGACGGGCTGTGGGCCGTCCTGATGTGGCTCAACATTCTCGCCCGCCGCCGCCAGGGCGTGGCCCAGATCGTGACGGCGCACTGGCGCGAATATGGCCGCAACTATTATTCCCGCCATGACTACGAAGAGGTCGACGCGGGCGCCGCTGGCGAGCTGATGGATGCGCTGCGCGGCAGTTTGCCCGCGCTCATCGGACGGCACGGCATCACCGCCGCCGACGACTTCGCCTATGATGACCCGGTCGATGGATCGCGCAGCACGGGACAGGGCATCCGCCTGATGTTCGAGGATGGCGCGCGCATCGTCTACCGCCTGTCCGGCACCGGAACGTCGGGCGCCACGCTGCGCGTCTACATCGAGCGCTACGAACCCGATGCGAGCCGCCATGCCGTTGACACGCAGGAGGCGCTGGCACCCCTGATCGCGCTGTCGCGTTCGCTCGCGCAGATCGAGCAGTACACGGGCCGCGCCGCGCCGACGGTGATCACCTGAACGCGCAGCCCTTTCCGCCCGGCGTCACGCTCACCGCAGACGGCGCCCATGTCAGCGTGGTCTCGCGCCATGCCGCGCGCATCCTTGTCTCGCTCTTCGAGGACGGGACGGAGATGGCGCGGCATCCGCTCGCCTCGCGGCTGGGCGACGTGCATTTCGGTTTCGTGCCCGGCCTGAAGGAGGGCATGCATTACGGTCTGCGCGCGGAGGGGCCGTGGTCGCCCGCGGAGGGACACCGCTTCGACCCCGCGAAGCTGCTGCTCGACCCGTGTGCAACGCGCATCACATCCGCCTTCGCGCATCACCCCGGTCTCATGCGCCACGGTGCTGAAACATCCGCGCTTGTGCCGAAGGCCATCGCGGGCCATGCCGCCGCCGATGCCTCACCACTGCCACCGGCCAGGCCACGGTTCATCTACGAGATTCCCGTCAGGGCCTTCACCCGGCTTCATCCCGCCGTTCCGCCGGAAAAACGCGGCACGGTGGCCGCCCTTGCCGAACCCACCATCATCGCGCATCTGCAAAGGTTAGGAGTCGATACCGTTGAACTCATGCCGCTTGCCGCATGGATCGATGAGCGCCACCTGCCAGCGCTCGGGCTGGCGAATGCCTGGGGCTACAATCCGGTGAGCCTCATGGCGCCGGATCCGCGCCTGGCGCCGGGCGGATTGCCCGAGATCCGCGCCGCCGTCAGCGCGCTGCACGGGGCGGGGATCAGGGTGATCCTCGACATCGTGCTCAACCACACGGGCGAGAGCGATGCGCACGGCACAACACTGTCGCTCCGCGGCCTCGACCATGCGCTTTACTACCGCCATGCAGGCGGCGTGCTGGTCAACGACACGGGTTGCGGCAACACGCTGGCGCTCGAGGCGCCGCATGTGGTGCAACTCGCCATGGACGCGATGCGGAGCTGGGTCAGCCGCACCGGCATCGATGGCTTCCGCTTCGACCTCGCGGCGGTGATGGGCCGCACGGCATCGGGCTTCAGTACAGGCGCACCGCTGCTTGCGGCCATCGAGCAGGATCCGCTTCTCTCCCGCCTGATCATGATCGCGGAACCCTGGGACGTGGGGCCGGGCGGCTACCGCCTCGGCCAGTTTCCCGCGCGCTGGCTGGAATGGAACGACCGCTACCGCGACGAGGTGCGCCGCTTCTGGCGCGGCGAACCCGGAGCCGCAGGCTCCTTCGCCACGCGGATTGCGGGCTCCTCCGACATCTTCGGCGGCAGCCACCGCAGGCCTTCGGCGAGTATCAATTTCCTTGCCGCGCATGACGGCTTCACGCTGCGCGATACGGTAACCTTCGCGGCCAAGAACAACCATGCCAATGG
>CAIYXE010000009.1 GCA_903930095.1 uncultured Hyphomicrobiales bacterium | reverse complement strand
TTCGGCACGGTGATCGGCACCGTGCTCATCGGCGTGCTGCTCAACGGGCTCGTTCTGATGAACGTCAATTCCTACATCCAGCAGATCATCATCGGCGTCATCATCGTGCTCGCCGTTGCCTTCGATACCTTCGCCAAGTCACGGCGAAAACGCGCCTGAGCAAAGAGCAGGCCCGCTACGCCGCCAGGTAGCGCGCCAGCTTGTTGAGCGAGTCGTTCTCGACCAGTTCCTCGACCTGCACCTCGCGGTTCAGTTTGGTCTCGAGGTCCATGCACCAGTCCACGATCTTGATGCTGTCGATCTGGAGCGATGCGAGATCGACGTCGGCGCTCTCGTCGGCCTCAAGGCGTTCGCGTTCCTGCTCGCTGATCATTTCGCACGCGAACATGCTCTCGAGGACGGCGCGGCGGACTTCGGTGACTGTCATGGCAGGATCGAGACCTTCAGTGTTCTGACGAAGTTGAAAGTATGGGTGCTCTCGGACTGGTAGTCCGTGATCGTTCCACGGATTTTCCGGTCATTGAACTGTTCCGAAAGGTGCCTCCAGATGCTGAGCGATATCTGCTTTCCCACGCAGGCATGGCGGCCGGCGCCGAAGAGCGCGGCGTTCACTGTCTTGTCGGCGGAGTAGCCGAAAGGTTCGATGTGGATGCGAATGAGGTCCGAGGGCTGAACGGGATGACCGGCGATAACTGCCGGCGCCACCGCCTTCCGGTGGGTTACCGAGACCATGGTCTCGACGGGATAGGCAGGCAGCCTGGCCGGGATCGTGTCATTTGCCTGCTGGAATGCCGCCACCATGTTCTCTGCCAGCGTGGACAGCACGTTGTCCACGCCGAAGACGAGGCAGCAAAGCTGGCAGATGAAGCGTTCATCCCCGGGGGGGCCGGCGTCAAGGAAGCTGAACAGGCGTTCGAACCAGTTATCGAGCCTGCCCAGGGAGCTGACGGTTTGCGTCGCCTCGAAGATCCGGCCCAGTGTCATGTCCATGACCTGATCTGTCAGTTCCCGCTCGGCCAGTTCCGAAAACACCTCCCTCGTGAATGGAACCAGAAGCTGCGAAACGAGGTCGGCATCTCCCGTCCGTGGCAGGCGGTCGAGATGTGCGCGAACGATGTCTGGCAGTCTGGGTTCCAGTTCACGGAGCTTGGCTGACAGGAACTGCCCCAGCAGCTTCCTCACCGCGGCGTGCCTTTCGCCCTCGAGGAACACAGGCAGAATATCCATCGTCTTGCTCAGATAGTCGAAGGGACGATGGTATCTGCGCTTGATGTCATCGACGAGGGCGCGGTGGTCCGGGATGATGAAGTCCGCCCGCCGCATTGCTTCCGCGGCGATGTCCGCATCGGCGATCACAAGCGTCGGGATGAAGCCGGTTTCCCACCAGATCTTCGGCTCGCAGCCGTCAAAGGCCGCCCTCCGGGCGGCTGCATCCTTGATGCGATGTAATTCGAAGGACTTCAAACGGCGGCTCCGTCCGGTGACTGGCCCAGGCGCGTAAGGTGTTCCTGCCAGTCGGGCTTGAGGAGGCCAAACACCAGCACATCCATGCGCTCACCCGTGGCTGAGTTGCGCAAGTGTTGATGCAGCCGCCCCTCGCGCTTCCATGGCCCCCTGGACAGCAGCCAGAGCATGGCCTTGTTGGAGGGAAGGATATTGGCCTTGGCCTTCCAGAAACTGTGGTTGACGAACATCAGCCGATAGATCTGGTCGGCGCATTCGGTGGTTACGTTCTTGCCGCGCCAGTTCCTGTCGCCGATCAGCGTCGAGATGACGAATGTTCCCTTGGAAACGTGGAGCTTGATGATGAACACGCCGATGGGAACCGCCGAGCCTGCGGGGAAGATGCCGATGAACCGGCGGTCCCGGCGTGACAGGCCTGTCGCGAAGAATGAGCGCTGGCGCTCGATGCTCCAGGTCTTCAACTCCGCATTCATCATTTCGGCGACGATGGGGTCGAGCGTCCAGCTTTCAAGCGCAGGCCCCTCGTCCCCGGGCTGGAGCGTGCGGAGAACGAAATTGGGTGTCCGGAGTTCAATGACTTGGGGAGGCAATTCGCTCACCTGAACGACCTTTCACCCTGACGATCCGAAGCAGCCAGCTGAAGCTAGACAAGTGGGATCGATTGCACAACATGCATTCATCAAAATCACCCAGTTCGGGCGAAACGGTATTACTTTAGATTGAAATCGCGGGTTCCTGTGGCGGAAACCATGCGAACTGCGTCACCGTCAGGCGGTTGCCATCCCTGGGTCCTGGGATTTCATCGGCGAGTTCCGCCTCGCGGATCCAGTCGCTCGAGGAAAAGAAGGCGAATGCCTCCTGGTTGGTTTCGGCCACCTGCACAACATATTTCTCGATCGCGAACTTGCGCGAGATGCGGGGCAAGAGGCAGGCAAATACCTCGCCTGCCACGCGGGTCAGGCTTTCCCTATGCGTGTCGACCATGAGTTCGACCATGGCAATCAGATGCTGGCGGTCAAAGGTCATCTCCAGCACACCTAGGTGCCTGCCAGACTCCGCATCGAAGATGCCGATGATCGCCCGTTGATTGGCGTGCATCCGCCTGACGTATTGGGTCAGTTGTTCCCTGCTCGCGCGCCTGGGCATCAACCCGCGCGGCAGCATGATGCGGGGATCGGCCAGCCAGCGTGCCCAGTCGTCTGACACGAGCTGGGGTGACATCAGCCTGACGCGGTAGCCGCCGCACCGCAGGTCGA
>CAIYXE010000008.1 GCA_903930095.1 uncultured Hyphomicrobiales bacterium | reverse complement strand
CTTGGAGAGATCGTCATAGGCGATCAGCGCATGCATGCCGTTGTCGCGGAAGAATTCGCCCATGGTGCAGCCGGTGAAGGGGGCGAGATACTGCAGCGGCGCGGGGTCCGACGCCGTGGCGGCGATGACGATCGAGTATTCGAGCGCGCCGTTGTCTTCCAGAACCTTCACGAACTGCGCAACCGTCGAACGCTTCTGGCCGCAGGCGACGTAGACGCAGTACAGCTTGTCCTTCTCAGGCCCGGCGATGTGGATGGGCTTCTGGTTCAGGATGGTGTCGAGGATGATTGCGGTCTTGCCGGTCTGGCGGTCACCGATGACGAGCTCGCGCTGGCCGCGGCCGATCGGGATCAGCGCGTCGATGGCCTTGAGGCCGGTGGACATCGGCTCGTTCACCGACTTGCGCGGGATGATGCCGGGCGCCTTCACGTCGACGCGCATCATCTGCTTGGCGTTGATCGGGCCCTTGCCGTCAATCGGGTTGCCGAGCGGATCGACAACGCGGCCCAGGAGTTCCTTGCCGACGGGCACTTCGACGATGGCGCCGGTGCGCTTGACGGTGTCGCCTTCCTTGATCTCGCGGTCGGAGCCGAAGATCACGATGCCGACGTTGTCGCTTTCGAGGTTGAGGGCCATGCCCTTCATGCCATTGCCGAACTCGACCATTTCGCCGGCCTGCACATTGTCGAGGCCGTAGGCGCGGGCGATGCCGTCACCCACCGACAGCACCTGGCCGATTTCGGAGACCTGGGCTTCCTTGCCGAAGTCCTTGATCTGCTTCTTGAGAATTGCGGAAATTTCGGCGGCGCGAATGTCCATCAGGCGGTTCCCTTCATGGCGATCTTGAGTGTCTGGAGCTTGGTCTTCAGCGAGTTGTCCATCATGCGGGATCCCACCTTGACGATGAGGCCGCCGAGGATCGAGCTGTCGACGCGGGTTGTGAGAGCGACATCACGGCCGAGCGATGACTTGAGCGCGGCCTTGAGGTCAGAGAGCTGATCAGCCGAGAGCTGTTCGGCGGAGGTGACCTCGCCCGCGATCTCGCCCTTGGAGAGGCTGTGGATCGTGGCATAGGCCTTGATGATGTCGGGGAGCGCCGAGAGGCGGCGATTCTTGGCCACGAGCTTCAGGAAATTGAGCGTCGTGCCGGAGATGCCGATCTCGGAGGCGATGGAGCTCATCGCGACGACCTGGTCTCCGGCGGAGCACACCGGCGAGCGGACGACCCGGTTCAGGTCTTCCGACTGGTCGATGGCGGCGCCCAGGCGCTTAAGCTGGCCGGCCACCTCTTCGGTGGATTTGTCTTCGGTCGCGAGTTCGAAGAGCGCGCCGGCATAGCGGCCCGGAACTCCGGAAACTGTCTGATCTGTGGTCGCCACGATCCGTCTTTCATTCATTTTCGCGGCCGGCACCCGGTGAAAAGAGGCACCCAACCGCTTGAATTTTTGGGAGATCGGTATGCAAGGGGGCACACCCACGGACCGGAACCCCAGCCCCGCCGCGCGGGTTGGCTATCACAAGGAAAACGGACTCGCAACCAAGATCACATGCGCGGATTGCCGCGATACGGGAGGTCACTCGCGGACACCCGGCCGGCAGAGGTGGCAGGCCGGAGAAATGGTCAGCCGTCCGGTTGTCCAAGGCGTTCGAGCGGGCCTCCGGCCTGGGGTGCACAAAGAGGGTGCGCCCCGGCTTCTGCCGGGCATGAAATTTGACTTCCCGCGCAATTTCCCCTATTCCCCCGCCATCACACGACGGCTTGAACGTCTTCAGGTGGTCTCACACATGGGGTTTTGACATTCCCGGGGGGTGAGGCGGCCAACATCCGGCAGCGAGTTTCGCCCCCGGGTGCGAAATTCGTTTGCGCCAGAGGATATGGACCATGTTTGACACCTTAAGCGATCGCCTGTCGGGCATTCTGGACAAGATCACCGGACGCGGTGCCCTGTCGGAATCCGACGTGGAGGAGGCCCTTCGCGAAGTGCGCCGGGCACTGCTCGAGGCCGACGTGGCGCTCGAGGTGGTGCGTGCCTTCACCGACAAGGTGCGCGAGAAGGCGGTTGGCGCCGAGATCGTCAAATCGGTGAAGCCCGGCCAGATGGTGGTCAAGATCGTCCATGACGCGATGGTCGAGACGCTGGGCGGGGCTGAAAGCACCGCGCTGAACCTGCGCGCCTCGCCGCCTGTCGCCATCCTCATGGTGGGCCTGCAGGGCTCCGGCAAGACGACGACTACGGCGAAGATCGCCAGGCGCCTGACCGAGCGCGACAAGCGCCGCGTGCTGATGGCCTCGCTCGACACCAGGCGTCCTG
>CAIYXE010000007.1 GCA_903930095.1 uncultured Hyphomicrobiales bacterium | reverse complement strand
GTTGGAGCCTCTGATAATCCCGCGGTGGTTCGCAATCATCGTGCTGCGCCAGATTTGCTGGTTCGGCTGTTTCCGATGTGAAGTCCCGCCACATGCGCATAGCCGGCGCCCGCTCTATCCGGCCCCGGTTCCGGGATCGGCCTCCCGCCAACTGCCATCCCCGGAATACTCCCCGGCCAGGACCTGACTGCAACAGAGTAGCCAACGGCGTCATTAACCAAGTCTTTACCAGACAGTTGCGGCTATTCAGAAGGTAAATAAGAGATCGTGATCAAGTTAGTCACGTTGTCTTTGTGCAGCGTGTGTGACGAGTTGGTCTGAGAGTCGTATGGTGAAAGCATCATGATCACCGCTGAGCCTGAAGCGTTTTCTGCCGGCAAGCTGACGGCGATGGGTTACTGCCAGGTGGAGGCCCATCTTGTGATGCGAACCGCTGCCATGAACGGCCTCCCGCTGCAGCAATTCGCCACTGATTTAATGACCACATCCATCCATTCGACCGGCCATCAGTTGATGGCCATCTGGCAGGGGTGCAGCAGCGCCAAGGTAAGCCTTTCACTGGTCTGGCCGCAGAGTGGGCCTGGCAGCATGATCAATGGCGGAATTTTTCTCTCCGGGCTCCCAAGCAGGATGAGCAGCCGGCAGTCGATCGTGGTTTCAGGCGCTGTCGCAGAGTGGCTGATGCGGTTGGGTGATGATGCCTCAGACGATGAGTGGGACTTGTTTGACGGCCTGCGTGACTGCACATGGATGTCGCAGGAGGAGTTTGAACTCTCAGATGGCAAAGTAACATGGCATGCGGTGAGCCGTGCCAGGAGGCTGTTGCAGCGCCATTGGAGCATTGTAGGCCTATCGGCGGCCTCTAAGCGCAGGGACCTCCTTTCGCGCCTGAGCAACAGTATATGCGCTGCACATCCTCGCGATGCCAGAACTGATCACAGTTGGCGGAGGCCATCGAAGGCATCTGGTAGCAGCCAGTCATTTGCAGTCAGAGAACAAGTCTGCCAACCTCCATTGGGAATGATGAGCCGCCGTGAAGAGAGAGCAGGAAGCGGTGTTGGTCTGCGCTGGTCAGGAAGGTAGACTGCAAGTACAATATTGCAGCGTGTAGAGCGCCAACGACATGCGCGCTGATGGAAATGGCGCAAGATGTTGCGGGCTGGCAGGGCACTTTCTCTTTGGAGATAGCTGAGTTGCACTCTCGACAGCGCGAGAATGCACAGAAGCCGAGCTTTGCTCTTGCCAACAATCGGCGAAAGATAGAGCAGAGATCTGAGACGAGATTGGCCGAAAGATGGTACATCTCGGGCCGGCGCTGCATCAGATAGCAATCTCAGTTCGGTCATCTACAGATACCGGACACATGACGGGGGGTCGTCATGGTCGCGTGAGCGTGTGAGTGATACGCCTGGGCAAAACATTCGTCCATTTGTACCGGCGAACCGCAGCAACAAGGTTCAGGTGCTTTGGGCAGGCGCAGGCCGCTATGCGTTTTATGATTTCAGGGCCAATGTGGAGAGCGGGTATTCGACGCGCATATTCGCAGAGTGGCAGTCCCCCGCTCGCTCGCGCGCGGCAAACAGTGCGGATTAGGGTCGAGCCTTTCAATCTGGTCAAGCGGGAGACACGAGATCACGGGGCCGATGCTATGGGCCCTTACTTGCGAGGCGCGCGGTTTGCTGACGCGCTGACGGGCAGGTGCCTCACCCGTGGCGGGTGAGCCAGGGCAGGGCATCGCCATGAGCCTCGCGCATCTTGCGGTTTCCGTCGAGGAAGAAGTCGGTCTCCACGGAGTCAGACCGGTTGCCGGCGCGGTAGTTCAGGGAGTGCATCCCCGTGGTGTCGAAGCGGAAGGCCATCTTCAGCAGGCTGGTGCAGATCGTCCTGTCGGCGGACGGCCGCCCCGGCTGGCGTGCGCGGCGGTGCCACAGCGGGCTTACCGCGAGGGCCACCTTCTTCTTCATCATGTAGCAGTTGGTGTCGACGAGGAAGTCGTTCGGGTCGAGGCAGCTGTGCCAGCGGCCCAGGCTCTCGCAATTGTCATCGCAGATGAAGCGCTGGTCCTGGTCGTAGATCTTGCGCAGCGAATAGGCCCAGTCGTTGCCCCGCGCGATTACGGCGGCGAGGCTGGCGATGTGGTTCGTGTCCATCCAGTTGTCGTCGTCGAGAAAGGTGATGAGCTGGCCGCGCGCGAGATAGGCTGAGGCCCCGTAGATCCGGTGGCCCAGGTATTGCTGGGTTCCCGTCGCATAAGGCAGTTGCACCACGTCGACATGCGGGAATTCCGCGAGGATGGCGCTGGCGCCCTGGCGCGGGCCGTCGACGAAGACCAGGTGCTGGACCGGACTGTAGCTCTGCGCCTGCACGCTCTCGATCGCTTGCCTGAGGAACGGCGAGCCCGTCGTGGGTGTGACCACAGTCACGAGGGGGCGTTCCTGATCCAGGGGATTCATCATGCTCTTCCAACCGCCGCCAGTTTGCCATCGGGAGCGGCTCTCGGGCAGAATCTAGTGCAGGATCGCTGACCGTGCCAGCCCCGGCAGTGAAGACCACCCAAGCGGATCACCCGATTCTCAACCCCAAGGCAGTAAGACTTGACAGTAATGAGTGGGCAGGGGCCGGTGCGGCGCGCCCGTCGGTTGAAAAGTGGACGCAAAGTGTTGCAATTATGGCACGACAACGGATGCAATACCGAGCAACATTTTCGATCCTGCGTGGAATTTATTGACTAACCCGAGGTCCAGATGACTGAATTCAAACGATTTTATCGAGTGGCCGGATGCCGTTTGGGTTACGTCCGTAAAGTGCTGTAAATTCGGAGGTGGGCAGCCACCGCTTTGGCTCGGTAGAAGACGATTCTGAGACGTTTTTCACCGAAGGAGCGAAGCGATGGCTGGGTATGATGTTAACGTCGGCAAGG
>CAIYXE010000006.1 GCA_903930095.1 uncultured Hyphomicrobiales bacterium | reverse complement strand
CTTGCGCCGTTCAGCGCTTGCCTTTGCGGAGTCAGCTGAGGAGAAGTCCTTTTGGAGGCGGCTTGAACGCTACCAGCGGCGCTTTCCCGATTCGCTCTATGCGATGGCATTCTGGGAAGAGATCATGTCCGTCATTGCAACTTGGGGCACCAAGGGTCGCACGCCTGATCTTGCACGCCTGGATGAGATTCTCCGGGAGATGCCTGCAGAGCGCCGGCGTAGCCTCTATCTTCTCCTTGCGCGGAAATCCTCCCGGGCGTCCAATGTTGTGATGGTTGAGTTTGCCGCTCCACACGCGCTGCGCCTGGCGGCGGAGGGAAGCGAGGAACAGCAAGCCGCCAGCCTTTATCTTTCGCTGCACGCGGTCGCCTCGGAGAGAGCCGCAGATGCAGCGGCTGCCCTTAAGGCAATCCGCCGAGATCTGTTGGACGCGCAGGACCAGGCGTTGCTCGACGCAGGCCTGTGGATTGATCAGCAGATCACGAGTTCACCAGTAGTAGACCAATCCGGAACCGCAAGAGAGCAGGAGGAGAAAAGTCAACTGCAGACGCGTGCTGAAGAACTGCTGGTGGAAGCTGACAGAATTCTTGCCGAGAGCAGGTCATGACGGCCATTCCCTTCATTCCCGTCGAAATCCTGGCATTCGACACCGAGTTCCGCGGAGCCCGGCGCCAGCCGGAGGCAGCTGCCCGGGAAACATTCGACCTGATCCTCGAAGGGTTCGGCGAGGACGCTCTTTCGCCGAAAGACCAGGAGCCCGCTGGAACCAGTCCCGAGCCTGCACCTGCCGAAGTCATGCCAGAGAATCGTCCTGACATGTTCCTGCTGTCGCTTTGCCTGCCGACAGTGCAACAGCAAGGAGAAGTTGATCGCGCACAACTGCTGAAACTCATGGAGAGGATCGACCGAGGTCAAGCCCCGCGTCCGGGGGAAACTGATGAGGCCCTCCCTGCTCGCCCCTCTGCGGCGCTTCCGGAAGGTCTCTGGCCAGCCAGTGGACCTATCGCGGCTGCAACTCCTGAGCCTCCGTTTGCCGATACAGCGTTGGACTTCAGGAGCGTTGACGCGCGCACACGCGGCAAAGCCGCCGGCGATGAAGCACCGCTTCCTGTTGAAAAAGTTGTTTTCGCTGTCTGCGCCATTGAACTGCCATCTGAGATGGAGACCCTTACTTCGGCGCCCGCGAATCCGGACCTTGGCGCGACCTTTGTCCCGTCGCCAGCCCTTCAGATCCTGCAGCAGATCGATCATTCTCTGGCCGAGCAAACCGGACAGCCAGGTTCACCGTCGTCAATGCAGCAGTTGCGTGTAGCTGATCAGCCAACTGCGCCGCTTGCCGAGCTAAAGTCGCTCCGCTTCATGCTCCAGCCGGAGAACCTCGGGGATGTTGAAGTAAGGCTGCGGCGGTCTGGGCTTGAGACGAAGGTGACGATCACAGTGACTGGCAAGGCTGCTGCCGAAACACTCAGCCGTGACATGAGCATTCTCGAGGACCGGCTCGGCGGTTTGCTTGCCGCAGGCCCTGGCGGCTCTGTGAATGTCTCCTTGGAGGTTCGGGATCCTGAACCTCCGACGCCGCAAGACATGCAGAATAGTGAAGAGCAGGGCACCAACAATGAAGCGCTCCCGGGTGGACGCGGATTTGCGCAGGACGGCAGGTCCGGCGCGAACAATCACCATTCGCCGGTTCGCCTCTCGAAAGAAGAATCGAATGTCGAAGATCTTGCGGCTGGGTCTGCTGCTGGTACTGGCCGCGTCGTTTGACGCAGCCACAGCTGGTACAGCCTCCTCACCAAACATATGCGAGCGGGAGATGACAGCTGCCGCCGCCGCCGAAGGCGTTCCCATCGGGGTTCTTTATGCGGTGGGTCTCACCGAAACAGGCCGCAAGGGATCGCTCCATCCCTATGCGCTGAACATTGAAGGCAAAGCTGTCTTTGCAACCTCGCGGGAGGATGCCCTGGCTGCGTTTGAACGGGCCAGGCGGCGGGGAAAGAAGCTCATCGACCTCGGCTGCATGCAGATCAACCATCACTATCACGGCCGCAACTTCGCCTCTGTCGCGCATATGCTCGAACCCCGGGATAATGTCCGCTATGCTGCGCGCTTCCTGAAGGAACTGCGTGTGCGTGAGGGAAACTGGACCATGGCCGTCGCACGTTATCATGCAGGCCCAAATAACAACCCTGCCCAGAAGCGCTACATCTGCGCTGTGATCCGCAACCTCGTCGCCACCGACTTCGGAGCCTGGACGCCCGAGGCAAAGCGCTTCTGTGCCTGATCTGCAGATCTTTCCCCTCCGGTTCCGGCGGTGAAAGCAGTCACTGTGCTAAATCCGCGGCATTCTTGCCGTGAGAGTGACGTGACTACACGGCACTCGCATGCACCCCCACAAATCGAGTCAATCGCCGAATTTCGTGGCACAAGACCAATCAATCGTCTTGTTTCTGCCCGGGTGCCTCTTCAGTCTCGCTCGCCCAGGGTGAACTGGTCCCGGTTGCGGGGAGATCGCCGCGCCTCACGTTGTGATGGAGGTAGACCTTGGCAATGAAGTGCGCAGTGATTGGCGCCGTCAGGAACAGGAACAGGGTGATCAGCAATTCATGGAAAGACAGAACACCGCGCGTGAATATCGAATCCATCATGGACGCGATCAGAATGCCGCCCACGCCCAGTGTGGTTGCCTTGGTCGGTGCATGCAGACGGGCTATCGAGCTTGGCAGTTTGATCAACCCGTATGATCCGACGAGGCCAAAGACCCCTGCGATCATCAGAAAAAGCGCAACTGCGGCTTCCTGCCAGAGTTCCATGGCCAACTACTCGATCACGTTTCCGCGCAACAGGAAGCGCGCGTAGGCTATAGTTGATACAAAGCCCACCATCGCGATGATGAGAGAGACTTCGAAATACACGGCCGACCTCGTGAAGAGCCCATAGAGCACAATGAGGGCAATGCCGTTGATGACCATCGTGTCGAGAGCGAGAATGCGATCGCCGAGCGCGGGTGATCTGGCGATGGTCCACATATTCATCGCCAGCCCGATTGCGAAGCAGCCGGCGGCAAACCAGAGGGCAGCCGTCATCATTCGAATATCTCCTTGAGGCGTCTCTCGTAGCGATGCTTGATCTCGTCACGTACCGCATCAGGATCCGGAGCGTCCAGGCAATGAACCAGCAGAGCGCGGCCACAGGCTGAAACATCGCTCGAAACCGTTCCAGG
>CAIYXE010000005.1 GCA_903930095.1 uncultured Hyphomicrobiales bacterium | reverse complement strand
TCCGGCAAGCTCTACACCGACCGGGTGCCCCAGGCTCAGGTCGCGCTTGCGGCCGCCGTGCCAACGGCTCAGGCCGAGGAGAGGGTCATCGCCGTCGAAGACGTGCCCGAAGACCAGCCCGCTCCTGCCGCAGAAACCCAGGTGGCAGAAGCAGAAACTCAGGTGGCTGCCGCAGAAGCCGAGCCCGCGGCCGAAGCGCCCGCTGAGGAACGCAAGATCACCGGATGGTCCGTCCAGATTGCCTCGGCCACCACCGAGGATGCGGCATGGTCCACCTGGAACAACATGAAGAAGCGCCACAAGGTGCTCGCCAGCAAGGAACCTGTGGTGGTGCGGGCTGATCTCGGAACCAAAGGCATCTTCTATCGCGTGCGCCTGATCGGCTTTGAAACGCAAGGCGCTGCTGGCAGCGAATGCTCCAAGCTGAAGGCCCGCGGCGTCAAGTGCTTCATCAGCAAGGCCTCGTCCTGACCGTCTGGTCCTGAGATCCTGACTTCGCCTGAGGGGTGGCGCTAACAGCCTGTTAAAGGTTGTTAGCTTACCTATCGGCATGTCCATGATCTTTGACTTCCAGAAGCTGATGCAAGCCTCGAACGACGACAATGATCTTGCCGAACAGCTCCAGCCCCGCAGGCATGCTTTGGCGGGGCCGGGGCCAGGTGCGCCGCAACTGCTGCAGCAAGGTGGCGAGAGCCTCCAGAAACTCGCTGATGCAGCGCATGCCGCGCTGAAAAGCGAGCTCATTGCCCGCATTCACGTGCAGCCCCCGGCCTTTTTCGAACGCCTGGTGATCGATGTGCTGTTGTCCATGGGATACGGCATGGAACGCTCAGACACGGCACAGCGCCTGGGCCGGTCGGGCGATGGCGGCATCGATGGCGTGATCACGCTGGACGAACTGGGCTTCGACCTCATCTACATACAGGCCAAGCGTCTCAAGCCCGGCGTTGCCGTTCCCATCTCCGACATCCGGGATTTCGCTGGCAGCCTTGAATCGCGCCACGCGTCAAAAGGTGTGTTCGTGACCACGACGCATTTCTCGCCGGGTGCCGCGGAGTTCTGCTCCCGCCTCAGCCGCCGTGTGGTGCTGATCGACGGCTGCCGCCTCGTTGAAATCATGCTGCGCTACAACATCGGGGTCGAGGTGCAGCAGTGCATCGTGCTCAAAGGGCTGGACACCGGCTATTTCGCGCCCGAGGTCGCGGGCCTGGCACGTGACGCCGGAGGCTAGCCGTTCAGCAGGAAGGTGACCTTCATGTTGACCCGCCATTCGGCGATCTTGCCGTTCTTGACCACGCACTTGATGTCCTGAACCCAGGCGCCCTCGACATTGTCGAGCGTGGAGTCGGCCCGCCTGATGCCGTTTTCCACCGCGTCCTCGATGCTCTTGGAGGAGGAGGCGGTGAGTTCGATGACTTTGGCGACGGAATCGGACATGCGGATCTCCTGTGCGTATGGTTGGGGAAAACGGGTTGCTTGGGATTTCCAAGCGCGGTCAGTCTATCTATGAAGAGCCGGTCTTTGCAACTCCGGGTGCCATGCCTCTCAACCTGCTCAAACTTTGTGTCGGCGTCAGTGAAATCGAGGAACTGGACTCCTGGGTGAAGGACTGCCGCCAGGGCCGCGGCACGCTGGACCATGTGACGCGCATGTTCCCCAAGCGGAAGGATGAAATCCTGCCCGGCGGCTCTCTTTTCTGGGTGATGCGCGGCATGATCCTGTGCCGGCAGCCCATCGCCGCGCTGGAGGAGGTGACGGGTTCTGACGGCATCGTGCGCTGCCGGATCCTGTTCAAGCCGCAGGTCATCCCTGTGCGGCCTGTGCCGAAGCGTGCCTTTCAAGGCTGGCGCTATCTCGAGGAGGCCGATTCTCCGCCTGACCTGCCGAAGTCCGCCAAGGTCGACGGCATGCCGGAGAAGATGCGGCGGGAGCTGGGGGAACTGGGGCTGCTGTGACGCGTTCGCTTCAGACCGGAATGTTGTCGATCAGACGCGTCTTGCCGGCCCAGGCGGCGGCGATGAGGCGCAAGGGTTCGCCGCTGTCTTTCGGGATGG
>CAIYXE010000004.1 GCA_903930095.1 uncultured Hyphomicrobiales bacterium | reverse complement strand
TACGTGGGAATGCGAAGGATCGAAGGAGAGGAACAATTGCTGCCCAGGCTCACGCGGAATGCCTTCAAGCAGACGCTCCTGGACCTGCACCTTAACCTCCATGCCGCCAGCAGCTTCGAAGAACAGTGTCACCATCGAACCAACGAACTCCTCCGAAATGAGTTGGCCCGCGAAGACGTTGGGGGCTGCTGGCCTTGTGGCGGACAATGAAACCACGTCGGCCGCAACGACGAAGTCCACCTGCTGGCCGGGCCTTGCCCGGGAAGCGAGGCTGAACGTACCTGCTGCCGTCTCAACCGCCCCCTCGGCGTTCACCCTTCCCGAGAAGATGTTGTTGCGCCCAACGAATTCTGCAACGAACCGGCTTGCCGGTGTTCTGTAGATATCGCGCGCCGAGCCAATCTGCGCGATCTCGCCCTTCGACATGATGACGACACGGTCCGCCATTGCGAAGGCCTCCGACTGCGAATGAGTGACATACACGAAGGTGATGCCCAGCTCACGCTGCAGTTTGGTCAGCACAGCTTGCATGCGGATGACGAGGTGAGCGTCAAGTGCCGAGAGTGGTTCGTCGAGGAGCAGGATCTTCGGTTCGGTGACGAGGGCACGGGCAAGTGCCACGCGCTGGCGCTGTCCGCCCGAGAGCGAATTCACGTCACGTTCCGCGAATTCGCCGATGCCGAGCCGTTCCAGCCAGTCTTGTGCCTTCCGGCGGCGCGCCGGTTTGTCCATGCCGCGCATCTTCAGGCCGAACTCGACATTCTCGCGCGCGTTGAGGAAGGGAAACAGCGCAAGCGACTGCCAAACCATTGGCGTGTCGCGCTCGTGCGGTTTCACGCCGAGGAGCGATTGCCCCGCGAGGCGAATGTCTCCCTCCGTCGGCGCCTCGAGCCCTGCCAGCATGCGCAGCGTCGTCGTCTTGCCGCATCCCGAAGGACCCATGAAGGCCAGGAACTCACCTTCGTTGATCTCAAAATTCATGCGCTTGACTGCCTCGAAGGTTCCGAAGCGCTTCACAACATTGTCGAACACGACGAGGGGGGCAGGCATCAGGACTGATCCGATTTCCGTGCGCGGCCCATGATGAGCATCTGCGCGATGACAACGAGAGTGATGGAGACGAGGAAAACCGCGCTGCCGATGGCATTTACCTGCGGATCGATGTTGCCGGTGAGGATTTCGAGGATCACGACGGGCACGGTCTTGTTGAGCCCCGAAACAAACCATGCCACTGCGAACTCATCGAAGGAGACTGCGGCTGTAAGGCAGAGACTGGCGATGATCGAGGGCATGGTGAACGGAATGACGACAGATTTCATCGTCACCCATTCGGAGGCGCCGAGGTTCCATGCCGCAGGCTCCAGGTTTGGATCCATCTGGTTCAGCCTGAGGCGAATCACCGCCATGGCAAAGGGCGCGCAGAGCACGGTGTGGGCAATGATGATCGATATCGTCATGCCAGAGGCGCCGAACATCGAGAGCCATCCCAGCATGGCCAGCGCCATGATGATGAGAGGAATAGTGGGCGGCAGCAGCGCCAGAACGAGGAAGGCCTTCTTGCCGAAGAAGTCGTAGCGGTAATCCGAATAAGCGGCTGAGAAACCAATGGCGGTGGCGATGACGGCAGTGATCGAGGAGACGACCAGGCTCCTCAGTGCGGCGTCCCATGCTTCCGGATTGCTGAAGGCCTTCACGTACCAGTCGGTGGTGAAGGAACCGAGCGGGATCGTTGGAAATCGGTCTGAGTTGAAGGAGAAAACGAGGCTTGCCAGAATCGGCGCGAAGACGAACAGGAAGACCAGCGCCGTGTAGAAGCCGAGTATCCAGCGAATGAGCTTGTCGTCCCTCATCTGACGCGCTTCCGGTATGCGAAGGCAATCGCCGTGAAGGCAACGACGAGAAGCGTCACGATCATCATGATGGCGACCACGGCCGCCCGCGGCCATTGCTGACCGGACTTGGAGGTATCGACGATCATGATGGAGAGGGTAGGTGGCTTCGACCCGCCCAGGTAGTATGGCGCCACGAAATCACCAAATGACAGGATGAAACAGAACACGGCAGCCACCACCAAGCCGGTTTTCGCCAGCGGGACCACGACGGTGAGGATGGTGCGGATCCGTCCGCAACCCAGATTATGCGCAGCCTCTACAAGCCGCTTGTCGATGTTGGCGAGGGCGAAGGTCTGCAGTATCACGGCCAGCGGCAGGCAAAGCGTCAGGTAGCCCACCATTGTGCCGAGTGTGGTGTTGAGCATCTGGTAGGGTCCGAGACCCAGAAAGGAGAGCCCGGCATTGATCACGCCTTGCTGCGCCAGAATGACCTGCCAGGCAAAGATCCTCACCAGATAGCTCGTGAAGAACGGAATGATCAGGAAGAAGATCGCCCAGCGTCTTTTGGATTCACTGGCCTTGAAGGCAAGGAAATAGCTGGCCGGGAAGGCCAGCAGACTGGCAACGGCGGTGGCCAGCAGTGCCATCCACAGGGTGAAGAAGTAGGCATCCCAGAAGAAGCCGCGGGTCAGCATGCGCTCCCAGTTGGCGAACTGGAAGGCGATCTCCATGCGATAGTTCTTCACCAGGAAGAACGACATCGCCACCATGAAGACCAGCGGACCGATGAAGAACAGTCCCTGCCAAATGATCAGTGGCAGCCGCCAGGCCACCGCGTAGTAGTCTGGTCTTGTGGCTTTCTTCGTCGTCATATCAGCCTTGCAGCATGGTTCCCCTTGCGGGCGTCATCCCGGCCTTGGCCGGGATGACGGCTTGTGTCGTGTCGGACCGTTCTCTTAGGCGTTCTTGTATTCCTGCCAGAACTCGTTCCAGTCCTCGAGGCTCTGTTGCTTCGGCGTGTCGCGGTAGAAGATCCGGCCTTCCTTGATCAGCGTGATCGGATCATTTGCGGCGCCATCGACCTGGCCGGTGCGCTGGGCCTCCTTCGCATCGACCTCGTTGAGCTTGGCGCGGCCGCCCTTGGTGATGGCGAAGCCGGGATAGGCCAGCATGCGGGCCGAGGTCGCCTGACCTTCGGGCGAGAGCATGTATTGAATGAACTTCTTGACGATGTCCGCCTTTGCCGTGCCCTTTCCGATGGAATAGGACTCGGTCCACTGGATGCCACCTTCCTTCGGCACCACTGACTTCACGGTGGCGCCGTCGCGCTCCAG
>CAIYXE010000003.1 GCA_903930095.1 uncultured Hyphomicrobiales bacterium | reverse complement strand
GCAACGTTTCGCAGTCGCCGAAAGGGACGGCGAGCGGCGAGTCTCATGTCCACGTTGCGGCGGACAATCGCTGATGTTCCAGGAAGGCTGCGCGACGTGTCTGTCCTGTGGCTTCTCGAAATGCAGTTGAAGGCGCTTGACAGGATCGAGGTTTGTTCTATATTTGTTCTCATGCTGCAAGGTCACTCCCTCACTGCCGTCCTACCTGAAGATCCAGGCCTTGGTGAACGGTTCTGGTATTGGCGCGGCGCATCGGGCCGCCGCTACATCCACTCGATCTATCGCCGCGATCTTTGTCCGCCGGTCGCGGGCGCTGTGTTCGTCATCGTCAACGTGAAGGGCGGAATGCGACGGGCCGTTTCTGTCGGGCGCTTCCATTCTCACATGACCTCATGCGGCGCGCATACCGACGGAGGCTGGCCCGTAGAGGAGGAGATCCACGTCCACCTCATCGCCCAGGATGAGGAGGGTGCGCAACAGGTTCTGGCCGATCTTCTGGCAGCCGTGAGTTCGGATCCTCCGGCCATCACCGAACCCAGGCCTCTTGCAAGACCCGTTCAGCTGGATCTGCTCGCTGCCTGAAGTGCAAGTTTCCGGGCCAGGCGTTCCAATGTGGGATCATGAATCTTCATGGCTCTCAGATGTTCGACGGTATTCTGGACATAGTCGATGCATCGGCCGGAAATGCCCTGCCCACGTGATACATGCTCCATGAGTGCATCTTCTCCAAGTGCGCCTGCGTACTGGACATGGTTTCTGTCCACGACATAGGTCGTCGCGTCCGTGATGAAGCCGCTGGTGAGCAGCCTTACGGTCTTGCGCATCTCAAGATAGACCGATGTCACCTGTTCCCGGGCACGGAGATAGGCAATGGTCTCTTCCCAGCGCTGCGGGGCGATCTGGAATGCCAGGCCATGACATGACCCGCCCCGGTCGAGGCCGAGGACCAGTCCCGGCTGATCAGGCGTTCCGCGGTGCACGTGGGAATAGACACAGAGTCGGCGGTGATGGCCGTGGACGAGGGCCGGTTCGCTGCGCAGAAAATCGAACCCGGGCCGCCACATGAGCGAGCCATAGCCAAAAATCCAGAACTGCTGCATGATGCGTTTCTGACTAACGCAAATGATGCCCCGAGATCAAATGCCGAATTCTCCCGTCCGATCTTGGCGCATGTTGCTGCCCTTGGCCGCCGTCCTGCTTCTGGCCTTGCTCTGGACGGTCTACTGGCTCGTTGCATCCGGGATCGCCGAGCGCCGGTTTGCCGAAGAGCGTGCGAGGTTCGCAGCCCAGGGCGTGACCCTCGCTTGCGCCAGGGAAGACTGGGGCGGCTATCCCTTTCACTTCGAGTTCACCTGTGTTTCTCCAGCGCTGGAGTGGAGGAACCGCGGACATATCCAGTCTTCCTCTCTCTTTCTCACCGCACTGGCCTACGCGCCCTGGCAGATCGTGGCGCTGCTCGATGGGCCGAGTAGTTTCGCCACCACGGAGGTTCCTGGGGGTACCGCAAGCCACCAGAGAGCCATAGCTGCCCTCACCTATGACCGTGACTGGAAGCTCAAGATTTCAGCCGATATTCCCGCGCTATCGATGCCAGACCTCGGCGGCGTGTCACTGCTGATGCTGCACACCAGGCCGTCGGTGACCGGCGGCACGGACATCGCAGTCTCTGCAAGGGACGTGAACCTCCAGCGGCCGGGCACGCCATCCCTCTCAATCGGGGAAGGAGAGTTCGTGGGCACCCTGACTTCCGACAGGATGCTCAAGGTCGAGCGGTTCCATTTGCAGCAGGACACGGTGAACTACTCGGGAACCGGTTCAGTCAATCTGGACAATTCGAACCGACCTTCCGGCAAGCTCGACACGCAAACGAATGACCTTGATGGCCTGCTCGCGATCCTCGCGCCGCACCTTCAACTCACGGAGGACAAGAAGTCGGGTCTTCGCGCCATGCTCGGATTGCTGGGGAATGAAGCCAAGGCACCGATCATCGCAAAGGACGGCATACTCTATCTCGGTCCCTTCAAGCTCACCGAACTCCAGCCGCTCCAATAGATCCTAGGGCTTTGGAACGCCACGACCGAAATCGGGCGCCGCCGTATCCTGACCGGCAGCAATAATGCCACGGCGGATCTGACGGGAGCGGGAAAAGATGTTGAACAGCGTATCGCCGTCACCCCAGCGGATCGCACGCTGCAGTGCAGAAAGATCTTCGGAAAAGCGGCCCAGCATTTCGAGCACGGCATCCTTGTTGTTCAGGAACACATCGCGCCACATTGTCGGATCGGAGGCTGCTATGCGGGTAAAGTCCCGGAAGCCGCCAGCGGAATACTTGATGACTTCGGAGGAGGTGACTTCCTCGAGGTCCGCCGCGGTCGAGACGATGTTGTAGGCGATCAGGTGAGGAAGATGACTGGTGATCGCGAGCACCAGGTCATGGTGCTCGGGCGTCATTATCTCGACATTCGAACCGCAGCCTCGCCAGAACTCCGACAACTTTTCCACCGCCTGCGTGTCCGCGCCGGGAAGCGGCGTCAGGATGCACCAGCGATTGATGAAAAGTTCGGCAAAGCCCGATTCAGGACCGGACTGCTCCGTCCCCGCGATCGGATGACCGGGAATGAAATGAACTCCAGGCGGCACATGCCCCTCAACATCGCGGACCACGGCACCCTTCACCGAGCCAACGTCAGTCAGGATCGCGCCTGGCTTCAGCGCCGGCGCAATCTCCGCTGCCAGCGCGGCATAGGTGCCGACAGGCGAGCAGAGTATCACGAGATCGGCATCTTCCACCGCCCCTCCCGGAGAGGGGAATACGGCATCGACCAATCCCATGTCCCTGGCCTTGGCACGTGTCGCCTCGCTTCTTGCAAAGCCGGTGATTTCCCCTGCGAGCTCTTTCCGCCGCATGGCGTGCGCAAGCGAGGAGCCAATAAGCCCGATTCCGATCAGAGCAACGCGCCGGAACTGGACGCTCATGACATGAACGCCTTCAGGCAGGCGACGAGACCATGGTTCGCCTCCTGCGTTCCGACCGTGATCCGCAAGGCACCCGGCAGACCATAAGCATCCATGCGGCGAACGACAAAACCATTGTCCTGGAGATATGAATCGGCGGCGTGGGCATTGCGGGCCCCGTCCGCAGGAAAATGGACCAGCACGAAGTTTCCAACACTCGGCGTCACTTCGAGGCCAAGCCGGGTGAGTTCAGCGGAAAGCCAGCCAAGCCATATGTCATTGTGGGCGATTGCACGTTCGACAAAATCCTGATCAGCCATGGCCGCGGCACCCGCCGCAATGGCTGGCCCGCTGATGTTGAAAGGACCACGCACACGGTTCAGCACATCTGCGACATGCGCCGGGCAATAGGCCCAGCCAAGACGCAGCGCCGCCAGACCGTAGATCTTGGAGAATGTGCGGGTCATCACGACGTTCGAACTCGTGGCAACAAGCTCGAGCCCGGCCTCGTAATCGTTGCGGCGCACATATTCCGCATAGGCTGCATCGAGCACAAGCAGCACACCGGCCGGCAGCCCTGCATGCAAGCGCCTGACTTCGCTGAAGGGAAGATAACGGCCCGTCGGGTTGTTGGGGTTAGCAAGAAAGACCATGCGCGTCTTGCCGGTCACCCGGGCAAGAATGGCATCCACATCGGCAAGGTAATCTGTTTCGGGGGCAACCACGGCTGTGGCGCCGTTGGATTGGATCGCGATGGGATAGACGAGAAAGCCATACTGGCTGTAGATCGCCTCATCGCCGGGACCCAGATAGGCGTGCGCCAGCAGCTGCAACAGCTCATCAGAGCCCGCACCGCAGACGATGTGCTCGGCCATGAGGCCGTAGCGGCTGGCAATCGCGGACCTGAGCAGCGTGGCGGCCCCGTCAGGATAAAGCTCGAGCCGGTCACCCGCCGCCTTGTAGGCGGCCACAGCCATGGCACTGGCACCGAAGGGCGATTCATTGGACGAGAGCTTGTGGACCTTTGCTCCCTTTGGCCCGCTCTTACCCGGCACATATGGCGAAATATCCAGAATGCCGGGCCTGGGCTGCGGTCGGGAATGTGACGTCATTGTCATGGCAAGACCTTGATGGGACGCGGGCAGCGCCCGGCGATGCAGGCATCTGGTGGAAACTGGGCGGAGCCGCGAAAGACCGCATCCTCGCTGAGAAAGCCAGGCAGGCTCGTGAGCGTGAAGCGTCCTGCAGCAACCTGCCAGAGAGACGACGCAAGTGCAGGCGCTTCCCCCAGGCTGAGGATAAGAGTCTCGTCGTCACCGCTCTCCCGCGGCTCCGCATGACCGAAAACGAGAAGCTGCGGCTGAGTGCCGCCGGAGATCACCGGCAGTGTTCCAATGACCCGGGCGGACCCCTTCTCAGCTGGCGAGAAGTCTTGAGCCCAGTCTGTTGCGGTACCAACGATGGCCAGGTCTCCTTTTGCATCACGCAGCGCAGCGAGGGCCGCGGAGGGAGATCCATGCAGTTCTACGGGCATTCCGCAAAAATGCTGGCCGACCAGGAGCCTTGTCTCAAGATCATTGCCAAGAGCCTGGTCAAGGTGGAGGGTGACGGGGGCCTGGACTTGGGTCGAAGCAGACAAGATGACCCTCCAGAGCCGCACCACGACATCTGAGGAAACGTCCGTGCCGCTCCGGGCGATCAGACGGCGGAGCATGGTCGCCTCCCGCGACGGCCGGAAAGGGGATGAGGCGATTGATCCGTCTTGGGCCTTGCTGGCCTTCACACGGCCCGACGCCACGAAACGGCGCTCCAGGAGAATAAGAATCTGATCATCGATCGCGTCAATTTCCCGCCTGATGGCGTCCAACACGGTATCGGGGGAAGAGGCGGTCATTCGTTCGCGGGACTCAGTCTTGCTCTGCGTTGTCTGGCGGTAAAGCCCGCCGCGGCGGGCTATTCATAGGCGCCAGCCCGGGAAATGCAATCCTGTCCTACGCGCCGCCGCCGGGCTCCAGGCGACGGGTCGTGGGCAAAGGGGCCAAAGCTGGCCGGACCCGCGGCGAGATCCGGCGGGCACGCTTGCCGGAGGCAATTGCATAGAGCTGTTTCACCGCTTCCACGATGATGACGCCGGACAAGGCCGGCATCAGCCGGGAGCCCAGTCCTTCGATTGCGGGTGCCGCAGAGAGCACGGTGCTCCGGGTGGAAGGTGGAAAGTACAGTGCATGGGACCATGAGACCACAGAGAACCGGGCCTCCCGAAGTAGTCCGGAAAGCTGAGGCCTCGAAAAGGGCTGCCCGTAGCCGAAGGGCGAGGTATCGAATCGCGCCCAAACCCCGCGGCGGTTCGGGACAACCAGGAAAAGCCTGCCCTGCGGGGCCAGAACGCGCCAGACCTCGCGCAGCATCTCCTGCGGCGCGTCCGTAAGCTCGAGACCGTGGACCACAAGGGCCACGTCCACCACGCTTTCCAGTAACGGCAAGTCGCATTCGTCCACGAGTGCTGATTGCACGGCACCCTCGTCCGGCCAACGGAACACGCCTTGCCGGGCCATCATGAAGGCGAGCTGTGTTTCGGCATTAGGCAGACAGTCGGCGAGGTAGGGCATGGCATAGCCCAGCCCCATGACACGACCACCGGCAAGACTGCCAAGCCGTGGGCGCAGGCGGCCCGCAAGCGAGCGCCGGGTAGCCAAACCAAGCCGGCTGCCGTAGAACTCCCTGAGATCAACGATATCCATCGAACTCCCGCGCCAAACCCGCCAGCATGGACATCATCCGGATCGACAGGAAGGCTGTTTCTCCCTCATGACTCATCTCGCATTCCACTCTTTCATCTGCCGCTCAGACAATTATGGCCTACTCCTGCACGACCACAAGTCCGGCCTTACCGCCACAATCGACGCGCCTGATGCGGCGGAGATCGAGCGGCAGCTCGCCGGCCGTGGTTGGCTGCTTACGCACATTTTCACCACCCACCACCACACCGACCATGTTGATGGAAATCTGGCCCTGAAGCAGAAATTCGGCTGCACCGTCATCGGGCCAGCGGAAGAGGTCGGCCGCATCCCCGGTCTCGACACGGTGGTATCAGGCGGCGATACCTTCTCGTGGGCCGGACGCAGCGTGCAGGTGATGAGCTGCCCTGGCCATACCAAGGGCCACATCGCCTTCCACTTGGCCTCGGAGCATGTCGTCTTCGCGGGTGACACGCTGTTTTCGCTCGGCTGCGGCCGGGTCTTTGAAGGAACTTTGGAGGAGATGTTCTCCTCGGTGAGCCAGTTCAAGACGCTTGACCCTTCCACCTCCCTCTACTGCGGTCATGAATACACGCAGACGAATGCCCGGTTCGCTCTGTCGGTCGAACCTGGCAACCCGGCGCTCCAGCAGCGCGCGGCGGAAGTAGACCGGCTGCGCGCGGAGGGCAGGCCGACCTGCCCCTCAACCATCGGCGAGGAACTTCGCACCAACCCCTTCCTGCGCACCGGCAGCCTCGAGATCCGGGAGAAGCTCGGTCTCGAACGGGCAGCGGATGTGACCGTTTTCGCGGAACTGCGCCGCCGGAAGGACGGTTTCAGGTAACAGGCGGCCCGCGCCTGAACAGCATGTCCCAAGCCGCGATCACGGCTCCCGCCGTGATCAGCAGGCACGCCGCCAGCACGGGCCATGCGAATGGTGCAAAGCCTGCCGCGACCAGAACCAGCGTCGACAACAGTGGCGATGCATAGGACGCAGCACCCAGGACCATAATGTCACCGTGCTTTACGCCATAGTCCCAGGTGTAGAAGGCAGCCCCTACAGGGAGAAGTCCGAGGCCGAGCACCGCGGCCCACTGCAGTGCATCAGCCGGCCAGACAGTGGTTTCGAACGTAACGTGGCAAATCGCCGACAGGAAGGCCGTCGCCAGACAGAAGCCTGCCACGGCATCGGTCGAGACGTTCCCGAAGCGCCGCGACAGCACAGAATATCCAGACCAGATCAGCGAACATGCGAATGCCAGCAGATGACCAGTCTCAAGGCCGTTCAACAGCGACAAGCCCTGGCCGCCCGTGATGATGATGGCAGCGCCCGCGAGGCCGAGCGCCACTCCCGCGAGGTGGTGAACCTTCAGCCGCTCGCCCGGCAGGAAGGCCGAAAACACCACGAGGAACAGGGGCCAGAGATAGGCAATCAGGCTGACCTCGACCGCGGGGGCCGCACGTATGGCGCTGAAATAGACGAAGTGATAGCCGAAGAGCCCGCCGACACCCAGAAGCCACACCTGCCAGCCCTGCCACAGCGCTGCAACTGCACCCTTGCGGAACGGCCATGTGACAGCACCCATCAAGCCGCCGATCAGAAAGGTCATGGCCGCGAGCTGGAACGGCGGAACACTGCCACTTGCGGCGCTCATGAGCGCCAGCAACGCCCACATGAGCACGGCCGTAAACCCGACCAGCGTGGCGGCAGACCGGCCGGTCAACGGTTCGCTCCTCTCTGGCGAAGCCAACGGTCGCCAAAGATCGATATCACGACCGCCCCCACGATGATGGCACCACCGATAAACGCAGACTGCGTTGGAACTTCACCGACACCGACCCAGCTCCAGAGAGGGTTCAACACCACGTCGAGCATCGCAACCAGCGACAGTGTCACGGCGGGCACTGCCTTGGCACCCTTGGCATAACAGATCAGGGGAATGGAAAGCTGCAAGGGACCCATGAGTGCCAGCAGCAGCATCTGCTGCAGCGAGACCTGGAAACCGCCCCCAGAATGTCCGCCAAAGATGTAACCCATTAGCCCGGCCAAAAGGAACGTGACAACGCCGCCGACGCAAATGGCAGGAACCATGTCGAAGGCGCGGTACCGCCGCAACGTGACCGTCTGGCCCGCGAATGACAGTGGCACAAGCAGCGACACCAGGATTCCGGTGAGATTTCCGGCATTCACACCGTCCCAGGCAATGACGGCAACCCCAGCCAGGGCCAGAAAAGCCGCCGCCCAGGAGGCGAGAGACGTGCGTTCTTGCGTGATCCAGGGGCTGAGCACACCAGCAAAGATCGGCGACAGGGCGCCGATGACCGATACCGTCGCGGTGCCGGCGAGGGTCAGCGACGTGACATAGAGAGTAGAGCCCGCCGTGAAAAACCCCGCCACCGCGATCAGCGCCGGAAGCGGAACTTCGCGGAACTTCGCGGCCGTGTCACGCCCATAGACCGCAACCAGGTAGACGAGCAGGAAGACGGACATCCAGAAGCCCCGCCAGCAGTTAATCTGCCAGCCATCGAGACCGGGCATGAGGCGAACGAAAACGCCGGCAAGGCTCCATCCCAGGGTGGCGCCCAGCACGAACAGGATGCCTGTTCCGTATCCCGGTGTTGGGGCCTCCTGCATGCGGTGGTCTGATTCGCTCCGTTCAACCGCCGTATTTGCCTTCCGCCGTCACGTCACGCAATGGACGCCACGGCAGACGGGGCGATCAGGCTCGAAGTGCACTATTCTCGGGGTCGTACGGGCTCTCCGAAATCACCGTCGCATTGAACAGTTTTCCAAGGATCTTGATCTCGAGTTCAGTACCGATCGCGGAACAATCCGGATGCACCATGCCGAGCGCCAGCGACTTGTTCACGCGGAAACCATAGCCGCCATTTGTGGCACGGCCGATAAGCTGCCCCTTGCGATAGAGCGGTTCGGAACCTCTGGCATCGGAATCCCCATCACCCACGCCATGCACTTCCATGGTGATGAAGTTCCAGCCGAGACCCTTCTGCTTGGCCTCCACCAGGGCGTCGCGGCCGATGAACTGTCCCTTGTTTGGGTGCACGAAGCGGTCGAGTCCCGACTCATAAGCGTTGTACTCGATCGAGAGTTCGCGCGGCACGAGCCGGTAGCTCTTCTCGATCGACAGTGACGACATGGCCTTGATGCCATAGGGACGGATGCCGAACTCCCTGCCCGCCTCCATCAGGAGGTCGAACAGCGCAACCTGCTGCTCGATCGGGTGATGGAATTCCCAGCCCAGTTCGCCAACGAAATTCACGCGCAGCGCATGCGCTGAGCAATGGCCCACACTGATTTCCTTGCCCGACAGCCACGGGAAGGCCTCATTGGAAAGATCCGCGTCGGTGAGCTTCTGCAGAACCTTCCGCGCATTGGGGCCGGCCAGCACGAGGACGCCGAAGCGCGTGGTGATGGGGTTCAGCCTCACCGAGCCGTCGGCCGGGCAGAGCTTGCGCAGATAATCATGGTCATGCCGCTCATATGCACCAGCGGATACGAGGTAGAAGCGCCCCGGAGCCCACTCATAGACCGTGAACTCAGCGCGCACGCCGCCCCGTGGTGTCAGGAGATGACACAGCGCAATGCGGCCCTGCTTCTTCGGGATCTTGTTGGCGAGAATGGATTCGAGCCAGTCGCGAGCACCAGGACCCGACACCTCCATCTTGGCAAAGGCCGACATGTCCTGGATCGCCACGTTACCCATCACGTTGCGGCATTCCTCGCCCACGAAGGGGAAGTAGTTGGAGCGGCGGAATGACCATTTCTCAACGATGCGGCCGTCTTCCGTAGGCGGAGCATAGTTGTGATTGGTCAAAACGTCTGGACTGTTGATCTGCGCCTTGGTCAGCGAATAGCCCTTGGGCGCGAACCAGCCCGGGCGCTCCCAGCCGTAGACGGAGCCGAACACCGCACCCAGCTCCTTCATGCGGTCATAGACCGGCGTGCGCTTCAAGGGCCGGGCGGCAGAGCGCTCCTCGTCCGGGTAATGCGGCGTGAAGACGTTGGCATAGGCTTCCTCGTTCTTGGTCTTGAGGTAGCCCCGCGTCGCGTAGGGGCCGAAACGGCGGGGATCGACACCCATCATATCGATAGAGGGTTCACCCTCGACGATCCACTCGGCGAGCTGCCAGCCCGCGCCACCCGATGCTGTGACGCCGAAGGAATGTCCTTCGTTCAGCCAGAAGTTCCTCCTGTCCCAGGCGGGGCCGATGATCGGCGAACCGTCGGGCGTATAGGCGATGGCGCCGTTGTAGACCTTCTTGATGCCCACCTCACCAAAGGCTGGCACGCGCGCGATCGCGGTTTCAATGTGCGGGGCGAGCCGGTCGAGGTCTTCCTGGAAGAGCTCGTATTCGCTCTGGTCAGACGGGCCGTCCATGTAGCAGCAGGGTGCCCCATGCTCGTAAGGACCAAGCAGCAGGCCACCGTTTTCCTCACGCATGTACCAGGAGGAATCCGCTTCGCGCAGAACGCCCATTTCGGGCAAGCCCTTGGCCTGGCGCTCCTTGATGAGCGGATGGGGCTCGGTCACGATATACTGGTGCTCGACGGGAACCACCGGAATATCCAGGCCAACCATCGCGCCCGTCTTGCGCGCAAAGTTGCCGGTAGCGGAAACGACGTGCTCGCAGGTAATCTCGCCCTGGTCGGTCTTCACCACCCACTCGCCGTTCGGCTTCTGCTCGATGCCGGTGACGGTGGTGTTGCGGTAGATCTCAGCGCCGCGTGAGCGCGCACCCTTCGCCATGGCCTGGGTGAGATCGGCCGGCTGGATATAGCCGTCATCGGGGTGCTGGATCGCGCCGAGCAGGCCATCGGTCTCGCAGAGCGGCCAGATCTCCTTGACCTGCTGAGGGGTGAGGATGTTGACCTTGACGCCGATCGTCTCGGCAACCCCGGCGTAGTACATGAACTCATCCCAGCGGTCCTTGGTGCGGGCGAGGCGGATGTTGGAGACCTTCTTGAAGCCCACATGCTGGCCAGTCTCGGCCTCGAGGGAATCATAGAGCTTGACCGAGTACTTGTGGATCTGGCCCACCGAGTAGGACAGGTTGAACAGCGGCAGCAGGCCTGCAGCATGCCAGGTCGAGCCGGAGGTCAGCTCCTTCCGCTCGATCAGGACCACGTCGCTCCAGCCTTTCCTGGCCAGATGGTAGAGCGTACCGACGCCGACCACGCCGCCTCCGATGACGACCACGCGCGCATGTGTTTTCATGTGGGCAAATCCCTGAAAGAACCCCGTTGATGTGTCCGCACAATAGTGAGACCAGTTCAACAGTCGTGAGGTGGAACGACCGGGGCAGGCCGGAATCCGACACTCAGCCCGCGAATCCGCCCGCCGTCAGGAAGGCCCGCTCCTGCGGAGTGGAAACCCGCCCCAACAGGGCATTGCGGTGCGGAAAGCGCCCGAAGCGGGCGATGATATCGAGGTGGACCTGCGCCCAGTAGGCCATGTGCGACAGCCCCATGGTCTGGAACAGGGCAACGGCTCTGTGCTGCGCATCGATGTCCTCGGCGTGTTCATAGGGCATGACCAGCCACCGCGCACGCGGTGCGGGAAGCTTCTGGTGGTAGCCCCGCCCGATCCAGCCTCTTGCCATGCGGAGCGCCTTGGCGTCCGCCGCAAAGGCCATCGGGCTTCCTCGGTGGGTGTTGCGCGGCACCTGGTCAAGCAGGATGACGAGGCCCAGAGCTCCCTCCGGGGTCTCGGACCAGTGGTCGAACGCCCCGGCCCGTGCATGCACCAGAGCATCCCCGAAGCGCACTTTCAGGGCACCGTCGAAGGCGGCGTCCTTTATGAACCAACGGCTTTCGCCCGCCTGTTCCCAGAAGTCCGTCACCTGCTGTGGTGTCATGTGAGCCCGGTATGTTTTTCGATGAAGCCCACGAGTGCCGTCACGTCGTTCCGGTCAAAGACTGGAACGGGCAAATCCCCAGCCGGCCCGTTCGCGGCAACTGCCACGATGGTCGGATCATCGCCCGCGAGCACGGGGTGGGCGAGGTCGAGGTTGCGCACCTCGATCTTGTCATGGCTGTCACGTTTGTATCCCTCGACGATGACCAGGTCGCAGGGCGCCAGCTTGGCGAGGATTTCCTCAAGGGTCGGTTCCGCGTCGTCCCGCGATTCGTGAATGATGGCCCAGCGGTGGCGCGAGACGACGGCAACCTCAGAAGCCCCGGCCTTGCGGTGGCGGAAGCTGTCGCGGCCCTGATGGTCGATGTCGAAGGAGTGATGTGCATGCTTCACCGTGGAGATGCGATGGCCGCGCCGGGTAAGCTCCGTCACGAGCTTCTCAACCAGCGTGGTCTTTCCCGCATTCTTGAAACCCGCAACACCAATGACCCTGTTCATGGGGCGAACTCTGCCGCAATCCGCTCCGCTTCTGCAAGCTCGCCCGGCGTGTTCGCGTTGAAGAACGGATCATGTGAGGTGATTGGCCACTCGACGACCGCCGCATGGCAATGCCTTGCCCAATCCTGCATCCGCGGCGTGCATGCTTGTGAAAGCGCTTTCTCGAGATCCCCCAGCAGGTTGGAAGACCAGAGCCCGGTGAGATAATGCTCCCGCCCGCCCGAGGCCGCGATGGCCGCAGGCGGACCTGCCGTGGCAAGCCGCGCCACGAGATCATGCGGCAGGAACGGGGCATCCGAGGGAGTGGTGAGCACCGCATCAAAACCATGCTGAACAGCATGGGTCAATGCCGCGTGAAGGCCGGCAAGCGGCGTTCCGATATCGTTACGCAGATCACCGAACACCGGAAGCGTCGTCATGGCGAAACGCGCCACGTCTCCGTTCGCGTTGATCGCCACGGCGTCAACCTGTGCCGACAACGCATCGATGACCCTTTCGACAAGGGTTCGCCCATGCACGAGCGCCAGCGCCTTCTCACGGCCCATGCGCGACGAGTGCCCGCCGGCGACGATGACAGCGCAGATCCTCATGCGTGGGAGTACAGCCGCTGCGGCGGAATCCAGATGGTGATCGCATCACCTTTGCAGACAACACCCTCCGCCTCGACCCAGCCGACCACGCCGCGCTTGTGCATGGCGGCCGAAACGAAGCCTTTCCGGGCTTCGGGGTGATGCTTCGCAATGATGTCTGCCGGATAGCGGCAGGGATAATTCTCGGCATCGACGACGATCATCGCACCCGACGGGAATTGCAGGCGCGTCGAGGGCGGCAGCAAGGTAAGGTCGGGGATGCCCCTGATCACCATGTTCGCCCCCACCCACTCCGGTTTCACTGCGGGAATGCCCATGCGCTCCGCAACCTCGGCGAGTTCCTCTAACGAGAGGATGGATACCTGACGGGAATTCCTCACCTCCGTGTTCCGCTTGTACTGCTTGAGCATGCGGCTGTCGGACTTGCGGGTCATGCCAGCATGGCAGTCGCCCTCCATGCCGGAGAACAGGAAATGTGCCTCGGGCACCCATTGCTTCTCGAGGCCCCTGTCGCGGTCGGGGTTGGCGAGAAACTCATCGACCGTGCCTGCAAAGGACAGTTTGGTAAGGAGTTCCGGCAAGGCTGTATCTACGTCGTCTGCGATGCTACGTCTATC
>CAIYXE010000002.1 GCA_903930095.1 uncultured Hyphomicrobiales bacterium | reverse complement strand
TCAGCAAAGATCGCTTCAAGCTTGCTTGCCACGTCGTCGGCTCGCCCGTTCTGCAGAACGGTAACGCTTGCCGTCTGGGTCTGCATCCAATCCACATCGAAAGACAGCACCACGTCCACAAGCGCCTTGCGCTCCTCCTGGGGGCCCCTGATGAGGATCATGTTCCCCACTTTCGAAGCGCGCACCGACCCGGAGCGGGCAATGAAGCTGTCCACGAGCTCCATGATTGCCGCCGGACCGACATAGCGCAGCGGCACGGCGCTCACGCCATACCCAGCGGAAACGGATTTGTTGAAGTCCGCCGAACCCATTTCTCCCTCGAGGACTTCCTGCAGTGCCACGATCTTGAAGTTACCATCTCTCTGGATGAGAGCGGCCCCCGCCAATCGAAGCGCTGCTTCAAAGGTACTCAACAATTCGCTCGTTGTGAGTGGTCGATTGCTGACCATTGTCACGTTGCCCTGCACGCGCGGGTCCAAGACATAGTTGTAGCCGATGGTCTCCCCAAGAATAAGCTTCGCAGCTTCAGCAATGCTGGCCTGGTCCACATTGACGGTGAACTTGCCGTCTTGCTCCGCACCAACGCCGGGCGGCGGCTCTTCGCCATCATCGAGCATGCGGTCGCTGACGCCCGGAAAGAACTCGTATCGTGGTTGCCCCGACTTGGCTGCAAGCGCGGATCCGTCTCCGCGGTTCGTGATTTTGCGCGGCGTTTTCGCCGTCATGTCCACCTGATCAACGCTTTCTAGCTGAGCAGATGGCGGGTTGGTGCAAGATACAAGGAACCCGCCGGCGACGCATATCAACGCGCAGAGCGAGAACCACCTGCGGGGACCGAGCCAACCGTCCGCCACGCTGTTCACTTCATTCTCCTGAAGCAAGTTTCCCGCCGAACACCAGCCCACCGAGGGTATCTGCCCCAATGACCATTCATCATGACTCGACGAGACCCACCACAGCGAGGCGAAGGGACCGAAACGTGACATATGGCAGCGCCACAAGTTTCCCTAATTGACTGCCGCGCTGAGCACTTGCATGTCGCCACACGGAACGACGAACTGAGGTATGACCCTTACGAAGAGCGCCGCAAGTTACAACCAAGAACATGTTCTACGCTCCAAAACGCTAACACAAGGCAAGCTTGACAACGGCGAAAGAGAAACCAGAATCGCCACAGGCACATCAAACCCGCCACCACTGACGATGGTCCTCCGGAAACCGGGCTTCGCGATCGCTCTGTCCGGTCATCGCCCTCAGGTTCACTCACTCTATTCAGCCCTGCCCTGCCAGGACAGTAGTCGAGGTAACGCTTCACTTATGATACTTGACTGATTGCGATTAGATTAAATCTCCCCACGAAATTTTTGAATCTCGTTTCACCGCGAGAGGTAACTTGAGGGGATGTCCGACAACCGCAGACGAGAGAGATCCGCAGAACAACGTTCCTTGGAGGAACTCCCACAACGCACTGACAGATGCGGAAAAGCGAGGCTGAGAAGCAAATTGTCGCCTCTTCCTCACGCGGCCTGCCGATTGGTGTCAGTTGACCTTGGCTTCACTGTTGCAATTTTTTCGCGATTATTCTTCCTTTATTGCATGGGGCGATCGAAGTCCGGAGTGAACCGGGCGTGCTTGCATGCATCCGAGGCCAAAGACGGCGAGCCTCAAAAAAATGGTCTCCGCGAGATGCGGAGACCAGTTCCCTTCATGCAGGATTCGTAACGCCGCTCTGCAACTGCATTCTCAATCTTGGCAATTATGAGAGTGTTATTGTATGCAGTTTACCGGCGATCAACCTCAGGGTTGCTGCTTGCGATCAGCTTGTCAGCGCGGTGGCAAGAGAGACAGAAGATCCGCTAGCGATACTGTTTCGGCTGAAGTGTGCAATCCAAGGTCTCCGCAAGCTCGAGAAGCACTAACTGATCATCATTGTTCGTAAGGCCGTCGCGATTCAGGTCCCACCATGTTGACGTATCGTTGGTGATTGCTCTCCAATCGGCCTGATTTTTCAGGTCGGCCGAGTTCACGGTTGCGTCAAGATTTGCATCGCCGGGGCATGCCTTCTGCGAATTGAGTGTATCGCTCAGCGCAATGATAAGGGCTTCATAATTGGCCTTCACGACTCCCGAGAGCTGGCTGCTGCCTGCTCCGGGCTCAGTGCCCGGCACCAGAAGGTTGTTCGCTCTGTCACCAGTGGGCCGATCCAGTCTCGGGTTTCGAGGCTTCTCGTCGATCCGGTAGAATTCATCGGTGGTGACTACCGCGCAGTCTTCGCCAAGGGTTGTATTCTGCGGGTCAATGTCGGTTACGGTCTGGCGAATAAGCTTATAGCTCTGATTGCGCATCCCATAAGACGTGTCTGGCAGGAGCGCAGCCAGTGGTTGGCTGACGGAATTGAGATACTGATTGACCTCGCAACAGTTAGTCAGTCCATTCTCGCTCTTGTATAGCTCCGGAATAGGTTCATCGGTTCCCTTGCCATACCAAGTGCCGCCATATCCATCCTCACAGAGATCCTTGGTCGGAAAAAGAGTTGTGCAGGTGTTGATGGAATTGACCACACAGGCTCCGTCAACATGACTGGTAGACCGGGTGTTTGTGCCATATTGTGTGAAGTTTGTCGTTCTGATCGGCGAAGCGTCCTGCCGGGGATTGACGAGATAGGGAAGCAAGGGCTTCGAATCGAGGCCGTGTGTGGCTGGCACGGCCTTCCTTACGTCAACACCCGCCAGTTCGCCAAATAGCTGGAAAAGATCGACAATGTTGACCATCGATCGCACCGTTCTGTCGGGTGACTTCACCATCGGCCCCGCCACGATCAGCGGCACCCAAACGCCTGTCTGATAGACGGTTCCCTTGGAGTGAGCGGCATCGAAGGGTAGACGGACGTTGTTGGCGAAGCTGCCGTTGTCAGCAACCACCACCACGACGGTGTTTGACTTCTTGCTATTGTAGACAAGAGATCCATTCCACCCCTTTTGCGCAATTCCTGTTTCGACCAGAACGCGTTGCAGCTCCTTGTCGATGCCCTCTACCATCTGTGTCATCAGAGCGACGGAGTCGGTTATGCTGTCAGAACAACTATTCCCAAGCATCGTGGACTTATTGTGAACAAGACCCGGTGCAGCCGGCTGGTAGGGCGTATGAGCAGCGGAGAAGGCCAGCGTCACCATCCACGGCTTATTCTTGGGCTGCTTTTTGATCCAGTCGATGGCAAAGTCAGCCTCAAGCGTGGTCCGGTATCCACGGCTGGCCGGATCGGCTGAGCTCTTCAGAACGGCCGGCATTCCTGGCCCCGGGTTTTCGACGAGTTCACCCACATAATAACCGTTCTGCTGGTCAAAATTCAGGTCACCCGGCAATGATCCGCAAGACTCGTTGGGTTGCAAAATTCCGCCAGCAGCGAGGCATGACAGCCCTGGCGCGGCAGTCCCGGTTCCGGTGCTCATGTTGACACAAGTCTGGTCAGCCTTGTAGCAAGCCCCACTATCAGCACCGTGAGTGGGATAAATACTCCTGGTCGGTACATAGCCGCCCTGGTAGGT
>CAIYXE010000001.1 GCA_903930095.1 uncultured Hyphomicrobiales bacterium | reverse complement strand
TGTAGACAACACCCCAACTGGCGATGCATCGCTCGATCCGGTGCTCTCACGGTTCGCGGCACCCGGTTTCGACAGCCACGCCGATAACCTGATCAATCAGCTGATCGAACTCGGCGATCCCGTGCGTTCGCAGGCATTGGCGCGGCTTTGCGAGAAGAAAATCCTGGTCGAGACCGAAGGCCGCCTCCTGTGGTTTCTGAAGACCCGCCGCTATCCGCCTATTGACGGTAAGGAAATCCGCGAAGTGAAGCTCCGGCTTCTCGAGGTTCTGTTGCGCGACGCCCTTCCGGGTCCACGCGATGTCTGCCTGATGTCACTTGCCGAAACCTGCGGCATCATTCGTCAGATCGTACCGCCCTCTGAACTCAAAGTTGCGCGTGAGCGCATCGCGAAGTTCGCCAAGATGGAGCTCATCGGGCAGAACGTGAACCACTACATCGAGCTTTTCGAGCGCGCCATGGCAATGGCCACTCCCGCGCACATGTGAGCGGGCTCAGCGCTCGACCTTGTTGAGGTCGGCTTCCATGTCCCTCGTCTGTTCCATGGTCAGGAAATCGAGGGTCATGGGCAGCCCGAGCTCAATCGAGGGAGCGTGCTGAACACCGATGGTGATGCCGTTTGGCGCCGCGGCGAGAAGATGCCCGCCCTTCATGCGGTCGGCCGTGATGAAATGCAGGTGCAGTCCCGCAAGATGAACGCCGCTCAGGAAGGTGGGCGTGTAGAACCCGACGATCGTGCCCTCCACGTTGCGAAACTCGAACACGGTCTGCAGCTTGGCGATCTCAGCCAAGGGCAGGTAGTTACTCTGCTTGGGGACGGACCGCGCCCTTACGTAATCAAACCTGCCGTCGATCCGGATCGCGTACATGAGGTTTGGCGATGGGATCAGATCGAGTATGGCGTGCTCAAAGCTGCTTTCCTCAACAGGCCCATCGAAGGAATCCACTGTATCTCCCTCGAAATGTGTCGCAAGGGCAAAGGGCGTCATGACCTCGTCTGGTATGATTTCGGCATTGCCCTCCGGCCGCAGGCAGTAGACCTTGCCATCGAGCATGACCAGTTCGCCGTCGAGATCGTTGAATGTGCCGATCCCGAGATTGCCCTTCTGCCGGATGAGGCCGATCGGCGTGTCCGCCCGGTAAATGCCCTCAACCAGCGCGGCAAGCGGAGCCGAAATGAAGACGGGAGGACGAACCTTCCTTTCCACCAATACTTCCATTGTGCCCATGCCTCCGCTGAATCATCTGAACTTCTGACCGACAGAGAGCAACTACCTGCGGCAAATCGCAAGCTAAATTTGCTTGCACCCGTGATTAGCCAAGGCTAAGTCACGGTCGCGACAGATCTACACTTTCTCAGAACGGGTCATGCCAACCGCGGAGTGTGATTTCCCGCTTGAAGGTCCGCGACGCTGAGACTGCAGGGGCAACGGCATGACCGCATCAGACAACCTTCTCGAAGTCTCCATGGGAATTGATGATTTTTCGTCGGAATGGGTGCACTGCGACCGGATTTCTTCTTATGTCGCCCGCATGGTAAGCCACAACCGCACAGACTCGCTTCTTTATGCAAACTTGCTGAGTTCTGCATTGAATGAACTGCTGGAGACTGTCTTCTCCAATCACGGATCCGGCGGAGATTTCATCTGCAGG